>CADCWC010000067.1 GCA_902806305.1 uncultured Thermoleophilia bacterium
GGGAACCGGGCGACGGCCATGGTCAGCACCGGCAACTACGACAGCCGCCTGCTGCTCCCGGCGGTCGAGCAGGCCCTGGGCGGCGACGACATGCGCCTGCTCGGCATCCCGGCCACCGACGAGCTCGACCTCCCCGCCGCCGTCGTCTACTGCTCCCTCAGCCCTCTCGGCTGGGGCCGATTCACCGCCACCGTCGCCGGCTGAGCCACCGTCGGGCCCTCCCGCACCGGCGCACGAACTCCCTTGCCAGTGGCCCGAACGCCGATGAGAATCCGGACCCGGCCGAGTCCAAACCCCTGATGACCGCACTCGACCCCCGACCCCCACCTCTGAGCAACCGCATGACCTCGCCCTCGTCCCTGGCCATCGAAGCCACCGACCTCGTCAAGTCCTTCGGCGAGACACGTGCCGTCGACGGCGTCAGCCTCGCCGTGCGCCGCGGCTCGATCTACGGCGTCCTCGGCCCGAACGGCGCCGGCAAGTCGACGACCATCCGGATGCTGGCCACCCTGGTCCGTCCTGACGCGGGCAGCGCCCGGGTCTTCGGGCACGACATCGTGAAGGAGGCCGATGCAGTGCGCGGCTGCGTCAGCCTCACCGGGCAGCTCGCCTCGGTCGACGAGGACCTGTCCGGCCGCGAGAACCTGATCCTGGTGGGGCGCCTGCTCGGGCTGAAGCGTCCGGCGGCAAAGGCCCGGGCCACAGAGCTGCTCGACGCCTTTGGGCTGTCGGAGGCCGCCGGGCGACTGGTGAAGAACTTCTCCGGCGGGATGCGACGCCGGCTCGACATCGCCGCCAGCCTCGTCGTCACCCCGGAGCTGATGTTCCTCGACGAGCCCACGACCGGCCTCGACCCCCGCTCGCGAAACCAGGTCTGGGACATCATCCGGGTGCTCGTCGCAGAGGGCACCACCATCCTCCTCTGCACCCAGTACCTCGAGGAGGCCGACCAGCTGGCCGAGGGGATCGCCGTCATCGACCGGGGCAAGGTGATAGCCGAGGGAACGCCGTCCCAGCTGAAGGCCTCGGTCGGCTCCGGCGCTCTGCACGTGCGCCTCCTGGACCCCGATCAGCGGGCCCACGCCGCGCAGGTCCTCGACCACCAGCTCGGCACCGTCACCCTGGAGCCGGACCCGGCCGCCCTGTCAGCCCCGTGCCCCGACGCCGATCGGGGCGCCGAGGCGGTGGCCGAGCTGGCCCGTGCCGGCGTCGGCATCGCCGCCTTCTCGCTCGGCCAGCCGAGCCTCGACGAGGTCTTCCTGGCCCTGACCGGCCACACCGCCGAGGCCCAGGACGGGCCGGCAGAACAACCAGACGAGGAGCAGGCGTCATGAGCTCGAACCCCACGAGCCAGACCGACATCACGACCACCGCCGACGAGGCCGCCGTGCGGCGGGCCATCTCCTCGACGTCGCGGCCGGCCAAGCCCAGCGCCCTCTCGGCCGCGCTCACCTTCGGCTGGCGGGGGATGCTGAAGGTCAAGCACGTCCCCGAGCAGCTCCTCGACGTGACGATCACCCCGGTGATGTTCGTCCTGATGTTCACCTACATCTTCGGTGGGGCCATCTCCGGGTCCACCGGCGACTACCTGGACTACCTGCTCCCGGGCATCCTGGTGATGTCTGTCCTCTTCACCACCGTCTACTCCGGGGTCGCCCTCAACACAGACCTCACCAAGGGGGTGGTCGACCGGTTCCGCTCGTTGCCCATCGCCCGGTCGGCTCCCCTCCTCGGCTCGCTGCTCGGCGACAGCGTTCGCTACCTGCTGTCGGGGACGGTGATCATCGTGCTCGGCGTGATCCTCGGCTACCGGCCCGACGCCGGCATCGCCGGTGTGGTCGCCGCGCTGGGCCTGGTGGTCCTGTTCGCCTTTGGCCTGTCGTGGGTCTTCACGACGCTGGGGCTCCTGCTGCGCTCGCCCAGCGCGGTGATGAACGCCGGCTTCATGGGGATCTTCCCGCTGACCTTCCTGTCCAACGTCTTCGTCGAGCCGGAGACGCTGCCGTCGGTGCTCAAGGCCTTCGTCGAGGTCAACCCGATCTCGCTGCTGGCCACCGCCTCCCGCGGCCTGATGGACGGCACGGTGCAGGTCGGGCAGGTCGTCGTGGTGCTCGTCGTCGCGGCCGTGCTCACCGCGGTGTTCGCCCCGCTGACGACGCTGCTCTACCGCCGGAGCTGACGGGCCGCCCCTAGACTCCTGCCCCATGGGCCTGGTCGTGCAGAAGTACGGCGGCTCGTCCGTCTCCGACGCCGAGCGCATCAAGCGCGTGGCCGAGCGCATCGTCGCCACCCGGAAGGCCGGTCACGACGTCTGCGTCGTCGTGAGCGCGATGGGCGACACCACCGACGAGCTGCTCGAGCTCGCGCAGCAGGTGTCGCCGCTGCCGCCGGGGCGCGAGCTCGACATGCTGCTCACCGCCGGCGAGCGCATCTCCATGGCGCTGCTGGCCATGGCGATCCAGTCGCTCGGGCTCGAGGCGCGCAGCTTCACCGGCAGCCAGGCCGGCGTCATCACCGACTCGACCCACGGCAAGGCGCGCATCATCGACGTGACGCCCGGCCGGATCCGGACCGCGCTGGACGACGGCGCCGTGGCGATCGTCGCGGGCTTCCAGGGCGTCAGCCAGGACTCCAAGGACATCACCACGCTGGGCCGCGGCGGCTCGGACACGACCGCCGTCGCGCTCGCGGCGGCGCTCGGCGCCGAGGTCTGCGAGATCTACACCGATGTCGACGGCGTCTACAGCGCCGACCCCCGGCTCGTGCCGGATGCCCGCCACCTGGGCACCGTCTCCTACGAGGAGATGCTCGAGCTCGCCGCCAGCGGCGCGCGCATCCTGCACCTGCGCTGCGTCGAGTACGCCCGCCGCTAC
>CADCWC010000068.1 GCA_902806305.1 uncultured Thermoleophilia bacterium
CGTCGGGCGCCGGCGGCCGCGGGGCGGGCGCCGGCGACGCGGTCCGGTGCGGCATCGGGCCGAGTCGGAAGCGGAGCGCACGAGGCTCGGGCTCCCCGAGCGCCTCCTGGAGGCGCCGGGCGACCGTGCCGGCCATCAGCTCGAGCTCCGAGACCCAGGTCGAGGAGCTGCAGTGCACGACCACGGTGCCGTCGCGGGCGATCCGCGCCGGCCACGTGTGCGCGGCCACCCCCTCGCCCACCGCATCGGGCCAGACGCGGCCGAGGATGAGGACGGCCCCCGCGGCCGAGACGCCGGGCAGCTCGCTCAGCGCGCCCGTCGGGTCGATGCGCCGGAGACCCCGGGCGTCCGTGCGGCCGTCGTCTGCCACCCGTCGGAGGGTAGACGGCCCGCCCCGCGTGGGGTCCCTCACCCGCCCGCCGGCGCGGCGCGGACCACACCGTCCGAGACGGTCAGCAGTCGGTCGGGCGCGACGGGGAGATCCCGCGGGTCGGCCGTCGTCAGCACGGTCTGCCCGTGGGCGCGCACGGCCTCGAGGAGCAGGGTGCGCCGCTCCTCGTCGAGCTCCGAGAGGACGTCGTCGAGCAGGAGGATCGGCGGGGCACCGCGGGCCTCGCCGAGCAGGTCGGCCTCTGCCAGGAGCAGGGCCAGGACGGCCGTCCGCTGCTCGCCCTGGGACCCGAAGTCCCGCACCTCACGGGCCCGCTCCGACAGGGAGACGTCGTCCAGGTGCGGGCCGACGCCCGTCACGGCTCGCTCCACGTCCCGGGCCCGCCGCTCCCGGAGCGCCTCGCGCAGCGCAGCCGCACTGTCCGGGCTGCCGGTCGCGTAGCGCAGGACGGCATCCTCCCGCGCACCGCCGAGCCGCCCGACGCGGTCGCGGAAGCGGGGCGCGAGCCGCTCGACGAGCGCCTGCCGCGCGCGCACCAGCTCGGCCCCCGTGACGGCGAGCTGCTCGTCCCACGGGTCGAGGGCGGCGGCGGTGACGACGCCCGCCCGGACGCGGCGGAGCAGCGCCCCGCGGTGGGCCAGCGCCCGCCCGTAGTCGGTCGCCGTCCGACCGTAGCCCGGGAGGAGCCGGCCGAGCGCCCGGTCGAGGTAGGCGCGACGCACCGCGGGAGCGCGCTTGACGAGCGCCAGGTGGTCAGGCGTGAAGACGAGGCAGGCCCACCGCCGGGCCAGGGCCTCGACCGAGCGGGCCGGTGCGCCGTCGACCGTGATCCGCTTCGGCTCGCCGGGGCGGAAGCCGACCGCCGTGCGCAGCGGTTCGCCGACCGCCACGCCGTCGATCTCGACGCGCAGGAGCTCCGCGCCCGCCCGGACGCAACGGGCCTCCTGCGTCGTCCGGGGCGAGTAGCCGGCACAGCCGAAGTGGACCGCCTCGACGAGGCTCGTCTTGCCCGCCCCGTTCCGGCCCACGACCGCGGTGAGGGCCGGATCGAAGTCGGCCTCCAGGCGGTCGTAGCAGCGGAAGGAGACGGCTCGCACGCGCTCCACCCGCATCGGCCGCAGCACGGCCGGGCCGGACGTCAGGACAGCCGGATGGGCATCAGCAGGTACCAGAAGTCCTCGTCCTCGCCGCGCAGCAGGGCGGGCCGCAGCGGGTTGATGAGGCGCACCCGCAGGTCGTCGCCTGCCACCACGTCGATGCCCTCTCGCAGGTACTCGGCGTTGAAGCCGATCTCGATCGGCTCGCCGCCGAAGGCCGTCGGCAGCGACTCGCGGGCCTCGCCGACGTCGGGCGTCTGCGCGGCCACACGGGCCTCGCCGTCCTCGAAGCGGAGCCGGATCGGCGCCGTGTGCCGGGCGAAGATGCCGACGCGCCGGACGATCTCCGCGAACTCGGCCCGCGGGACGGTGATGTCGTGCTCGAACGTGTCCGGCACGAGCGAGCGGAAGTTCGGGAACTGGCCCTCGATCCGGCGTGACGTCAGCCAGACGCCGTCGAGGCCGAACGCCACGCTGTTCGGCTCCACGGCCACCTCGAGCGGCCCGGTCGAGCCGCCGATCAACCGCTGCAGCTCCCCGAGTGCGCGGCCGGGGATGATCGCCTCGAGCGGCTCCGGCACCGCGTCCTCGAGCGGCGTCTCCTTCATCGCCAGGCGGTAGGAGTCGGTCGCGGCCATCGTCAGCCGGCCCGGCTCGAACTGGACCAGCACGCCGGTCAGCACCGGGCGGGACTCGTCCTTCGACGCGGCCCGCACGACGCGCTCGAGCGTCTGGGCGAAGACCGTGCGGTCGAGCCGGAACACGCGCTCCTGGTCGACGACCGGCAGGCGCGGGAAGTCGTCCGCCGGATACGTGTGGAGGGCGTACTCGCCGCCGCCCGCGCGGATCTGCAGCCTGCCGCCCTCGCCGGCCACCTCGAGCGTCACGTCGCTGCCCGGCAGCACGCGGACGATCTCCTGCGCGAGGCGCGCCGGCAGGACCGCGCGTCCCGGCTCGTCGACCTCGGCCGTGAGCGGCACGCGCAGGGAGAGCTCCATGTCCGTGGCGGCGAGCTCCACCGGCGCCTCGGGGTCGAGGGCGGAGATCAGGATCCCCGAGGCGGCCTGCATGCCGGCCCGTGTCGAGGCCCCGCGCCCGACGATGCCGAGCCGCTCGGCCAGATGCGCTTTGGCACAGGTGATCTTCACGGGCGCTCCACGTCGTTCGGTCGGCCTGCCTCCGTGCCGTCGCGACGTCCGGGGCCTGCTCTTTCAGTGCTCTTCAGTGTAGGTACCCTAGTGGTCGTAGTAGGCCCTGGGGACGGCGGGGAGAACACCGCGCGTGGCGGTGCCACCGGGGCCGGCCGCTCGCCGGCGCTGGGGACGACCGTCGGAGCGGGTCGGGGAGCGATCGGACGCTCCGGTCGCCGAGCCGATCGTCCGAC
>CADCWC010000069.1 GCA_902806305.1 uncultured Thermoleophilia bacterium
GGGTCCCGCACGTCATCGGCGGCGACGACGCCTGGCCCTCGTTCATCATGCCGGACCAGCCCGCGGGCGGCGGCGAGGAGGAGGGCGGCGCGGGCGGCTCCGAGGAGCCTCGCGGCCAGGACGGCGCGGGCGGCGAGGACGACCAGGGCGGCACCGACGGCCCCGGCGGCGAGGGCGGCGGCTAGGGCCTGCTGCGGCCTGGCGCCGAGCCGGTGCAACGGCCGGCCGTGACGTACGGGAACCGTCGACGGTCCTCGCGGCGACCTCAGCCGTCGACCGGCGGACCACCGTCGAACGGGGCGATCCGGAGGTACGGCGGCCGGGTGCGGAGCGACAGGCTGACGCGTCCCTCGACCAGCTCGACGATCTCCCGGCCGACGAGGTCCCAGCGCCAGTCCGTGCCGAGCGGCTGTTCGTCGACGGCGTCGTCCACGACGACCGCCTCCACGAACCGGTCGAGGTCGCTGCGCGTGGCCACGAGCTCGGGTGCCAGGTCGGCGTCGGCGCACCGGACCTTCAGCAGCGTCCCGGCCAGCCCGGCGGCCGCCTCCACCCGTCGTTGGACGGCGGGCGCCGGCACGCGCCCCTGCGGCGGGAGTGGGGCCTCGAGGCCGTCGGCGATCGCGTCCAGGAGGCTGCGCAGCTCGCCCGCGGGCAGCGTCTTCGGGAACCCCCGCAGGCGCTGTGCGGCCTCGGGCGTGCGCGGCGCGGTCCGCGCCAGCTCGGCGAGCGTCGGATCCTTCATGACCCAGGAGGCCGGGAGGTCGCGACGGCGGGCCTCCCGCTCGCGCCAGGCCGCGACGGCGCCGAGCACCGCGAGCTGGCGCCCCGTCAGACGGCCGCGGCGGGCGACCTTCCGCCACGCGGCGGACGGGTCCGGGACGACCGAGGAGGAGGCCCCGAAGCGCCGCTCGAGCTCCGCTTCCGCCCACGCCCGCCGGCCCTTCCCGTCGGCCAGCTCCCACAGGCGGTCGGCGAGCGCCTCGAGGTGCCGCACGTCGTCGCCCGCGTAGGCCGCCTGCGTCGCCGACAGCGGCCGCCTGCTCCAGTCCGAGAACGACTCGTGATGCCCGAGCGTGATCCGCAGGGCACCGGCGATCAGCCGCTCGAGGCTCGCCGACGCCGTCAGGCCGACGAACCCGGCCAGGGTCTGCGTGTCGACGATCCGGGTCGGCCGCACGTCGTGGTGCAGGCCGAACGCCAGCAGGTCGCCCGCGGGCGCGTGCATGACGACCTCCACGGCCGGGTCGGCGAGCAGTGCGGCCACCGGCTCGAGCGGGGCGCCGGCGAGCGGGTCGTCGAGCGCGACCTCGGAGCCGACGGCGACCTGGACGAGGCACAGCTGGGGGGCGTACGTCCGCTCCCAGAGGAACTCGGTGTCGAGCGCCATCCGCCCCGCGGACCGGACGCGGGAGGCGAGCGCCTCGACCGCGGCGGCGTCGGTCAGCACGGCGTCGGCGGCGGAGGGGGCGGAGGTCAGGGCAGTCGAGGGGAGGGCGTCGCCCCTTGTTGGGTCGAGCCGGGGCGACCACTGGATAGCAGACTCGCCGCTCGCCGGCCGCCGTCCGACGGCCCCGGCGGTCGCCACCTGCCGGCCGCGGCGGAAGACCCGCGACGTGCGCCGGCTATCCTGCGAGGCATGCCCATCCCGCTCATGGACGTCAGCGCCCAGTGGTCCTCGCTCGTGCCCCGTCTCAAGGCGGTCATGGGGGAGGTCGTCGACTCCGGCCGCTTCATCCTCGGGCCGCAGGTGGCCGCGTTCGAACGCGAGGCCGCCGAGGCGCTCGACGCGCGCTACGCCGTCGGCGTCGCGAACGGCACGGACGCGCTCGTCCTGACGCTCCGCGCCCTCGAGATCGGGCCCGGCGACGAGGTCATCTGCCCGGCCTACACCTTCTACGCCACCCCGGAGTCGATCTCGGCCGTCGGCGCGACGCCGGTGTTCGCGGACATCGACCCGGACACCTTCTGCCTCGACCCGGAGGCCGTCGACGCGGCGGTCACCCCGCGCACGAAGGCCGTGATGACCGTGCACCTCTACGGGCATCCGTCCCCCATGCGAGCGCTCAAGGCGGTGTGTGACCGGCACGGCCTCGCCCTCGTCGAGGACGCGGCGCAGGCGTTCGGAGCGAGGCTCGACGGCACGCCGGTCGGCGGCCTCGGCGACGCGGCGACGTTCTCGTTCTTCCCGACGAAGAACCTTCCCGCGTTCGGTGACGGCGGGCTCGTCTCGACGCAGCGCCAGGACCTCGAGGACGCCGTCCGGATGCTGCGGTTCCACGGCTCCCGGGACAAGCAGACGTTCGAGCTCGTCGGCTACAACTCGCGCCTCGACGAGCTCCAGGCGGCGATCCTGCGCACCCTCCTCCCCGAGCTCGACGGCTGGAACGCGGCGCGCCGGGCGGCGGCGGAGCGCTACCGCGAGCTGGGGCTCGGCGAGCACGTCGGGCTGCCCGGCGTCGCCGACGGGGCCGAGCCGGTCTACCACCTCTACACGGTCCGCAGCCCGGAGCGCGAGCGACTCGCCGCGGCACTCCGCGAGCGCGGCGTCGCGTCGGCGCTCTACTACCACCGGCCGCACCACCTGCAGCCCGTGTTCGCGCACCTCGGCTACGCGCCGGGCAGCCTGCCCGAGACGGAGCGCGCCGCGGCCGAGGGCCTGGCCCTGCCGATGTTCCCCACCATCACGGCGGAGCAGCAGCGCGACGTGGTCGAGGCCGTGGCCTCCGCCGTCGCCCCGGTCTGACGCCGGCGGGGGCGTGCGCGTCTGGGTCGACCTCACGAACGCGCCGCACGTGCCCGTGCTGGCCCCGGTGGTCCGGGCGCTCCGGGCGCGCGGGGACGACGTCCACGTCACGGCCCGCG
>CADCWC010000070.1 GCA_902806305.1 uncultured Thermoleophilia bacterium
CCGACGGCTCCGTGCCGATCGGCGTGCTGACCCGCTCGGACCTGCTCGAGTACCTGGCCCATTCCCGGCGGACGTGAGGACACCCCCGATGGAGTTCGAGACCCGCGCGATCCACGCCGGACAGGAGCCGGAGGCCGTGACCGGCTCCGTCAACGTGCCGATCTTCCAGACGTCGACCTACGTGCAGGACGGCGTCGGCGGCCTCCGCGGCGGCCACGACTACGCGCGCACGATCAATCCGACCCGGACCGCGCTGCAGGAGTGCCTCGCCGCCCTCGACGGGGGCCGCCACGGGGTCGCCTTCGCGTCGGGCATGGCGGCCACGAGCGCCGTGCTCGGGACCTTCGCCGCGGGCAGCCGCGTGCTGGCGATCAACGACGTCTACGGCGGCACGTACCGGCTCTTCTCGAAGGTCCTCGAGCCGCAGGGCTACCGCTTCGCCTACGCGGACATCTCCGATCCCGCCGTCGTGGAACGGGCGCTCGCGGCGGGCGTCGATCTCGTCTGGATCGAGACGCCGACGAACCCGCTGCTGAAGGTCGTCGACATCGCCATGGTGGCCGAACGCGCCCATGCCGCCGGTGCCGTCGTCGCCGTCGACTCGACGTTCGCCTCGCCGTACCTGCAGACGCCGCTCGCGCTCGGCGCCGACGTGGTCGTGCACTCGACGACGAAGTACATCGGCGGGCACTCGGACGTCGTCGGCGGCGTGGCGGTCACCGACGACGACGAGCGGGCCGAGCGTCTGCGCTTCCTGCAGAACGCGATCGGCGCCGTCCCCGCGCCGCTCGACTGCTTCCTGACGCTGCGCGGCGCGAAGACGCTGGCCGTCCGGATGCGGGAGCACTGCCGGAACGCGCGACGCGTCGCCGAGCACCTGGAGCGCGACGACGTCGTGCGCGACGTGATCTGGCCGGGCCTCGAGTCCCATCCGGGCCACGCCGTGGCGGCGCGGCAGATGCGCGACTTCGGCGGCATGGTCGCGTTCCGGGTCCACGGCGGCCGCGCGGCGGCCGACGCGCTCCTGGCCGACACCGGCGTCTGGTCGATGGGCGAGAGCCTCGGCGGCGTCGAGAGCCTGATCGAGCATCCGGGCGCGATGACGCACGCGTCGCTCGCGGGCTCGGGCTTCGAGGTGTCGGACGACCTGATCCGCCTGTCCGTGGGGATCGAGCACGTCGACGACCTGCTCGCCGACCTCGAGCGGATGCTCGACGCCGCGCGCCGCGCGGCGTCGCCCGTCCGCGTCTGAGGTGGCGCACGGCGGCCGGTGCACGGACCGCCGCGTGGCCCGTCGCGAAACGAGCGAGGCCGGCCGGTCGGTGTTCCCGACCGGCCGGCCTCGGCCTCCTCGCGTGGCGCTCCCGGGCTACGCCGGCGCGAGCGTCCGCGCCTCGGTGTCGCCCAGCACCAGGCCGGTGTCCGGGTCGAAGAAGTGCAGGCGGCCGTTGTCGACGGCGAGCTCGACCGCGTTGCCGACCGCCACCTGATGGCGACCGTCGACGCGGGCGGTGAACATCGTGCGCTGGTCGTCGGCCAGGAGCGCACCGTCGTCGTCGCCGTGCTTCACGTCGGCGGCTGCCTTCGTCGCCTCGGTGACGACCCTCGGCGCGTCGACGCCGAAGATGATGTGGCTCTCGGAGCCGAGCTCCTCGACGACGTCGGTCTTCACGCGGATGCGAGGCATCCAGGCGTTCGCCTCGTCGACGAAGTCGAAGTCGGACGGCCGCATGCCGAGGATGACGTCGCGGTCGGTGCCGATCATCGGCGATCCCGCGCCGAGCGTGATGGTGTGCTCGCCGAAGGTGACCTGGTCGCCCTGGATCCGGGCGTTGACGAGGTTCATGGCGGGCGAGCCGATGAACGCGGCCACGAACAGGTTGGCCGGGTGGTTGTAGAGGAACTGCGGCGTGTCGACCTGCTGCAGCACGCCGTCGCGGAGCACCGCCACCCGCTGGCCGAGCGTCATCGCCTCGACCTGGTCGTGGGTCACGTAGACCGTCGTGATGCCGAGGCGCTCGTGCAGCCGGGAGAGCTCGGCACGCATGGTGACGCGCAGCTTCGCGTCGAGGTTCGACAGCGGCTCGTCCATGAGGAACGCCTTGGGCTCGCGCACCATGGCGCGGCCCATCGCGACGCGCTGTCGCTGACCGCCGGAGAGCAGCGCCGGCTTCCGGTCGAGCATCGGGTCGAGGCCGAGGATGGACGAGACCTCGTCCACGCGCTTCTTGATCTCCGCCTTCGGCGTCTTGCGCAGCTTGAGCCCGAAGCCGAGGTTGTCGCGCACGGTCATGTGGGGGTAGAGCGCGTAGTTCTGGAACACCATCGCGATGTCACGGGCCCGGGGCTGAAGGTGCGTGACGTCCTGGTCGCCGATGATGATCGACCCGTCCGAGACCTCCTCGAGGCCCGCGATCATCCGCAGCAGGGTCGACTTGCCGCACCCCGACGGCCCGACGAGCACCATGAACTCGCCGTCGGCGATGTCGAAGCTGATGTTGTCCGTCGCCTTGAAGCCGTTCGGGTAGACCTTGGTGATCCCCTCGAGCTTGATAGCGCCCACGCGCACTCCCTCCTGGTGGCTGAACGACGGCGTCAGCATAAGGGCGAACCCGGTGTTTGTACATGATCGGCACCTGGCGTCCCCGGCGCCCGCCCGCGCCGTGGGGCGGCAGTTCCGGGCGGGTCGGTCGCGGCTCAGCCGGCCGCGACGGCGTCGAGCGCACGCGGTCCGACGGCCGCGAGCACCCGGAGCGCAGCCGGGATGTCCCAGCGCGTCCGGTCGTCCTCCTCGATCTCGTTGGCCACCACGCGCAACTCGACCGCGGCGACGCCGGCGTGCGCCGCGGCCCGCAGG
>CADCWC010000071.1:0-2478 GCA_902806305.1 uncultured Thermoleophilia bacterium
GCCTGCGAGCCGTTCAGCTCGCCGACGGTCGAACCGTCCCGCGCGCCGCCCTCTTCATCCGACCCGCGGTGCGCGCGCACCGCCACGGACCCGCCGAAGCCCTCGGCTGCGAGCTGGTCGCGGGCGGGCTGGTCCGGGTCGACGGTGACGGGCGCACGAGCGTGCCCGGTGTCTGGGCGGCCGGCAACGCCGCCAACCCGCGCGCCCAGGTGATCACCGCCGCGGGCGAAGGATCCGCGGTCGCCATCGCGATCAACACCGAGCTCGTCGCCGACGACGTCGACCGCGCCGTTCGGCAAGCCGCCGCAGCCACCGCGGCCTGACCAGCAAACGACATCCGGAGGACTCCGATGACCGACCTTCACAACCCGCCTGCGCCGATCCCGCCGCCGAGCCGGCACCAGCTCGCCCTGATGATCTGGCTCTGCGTCTTCCCGACGCTGACCGCGCTCAACGTGACGCTCGGCGACCGGCTCGACTCCATGTCGCCGGTCGTCCGGACGTTCTTCCTGGCGACGATCGCCGTGCCAGTCGTCATCTACGGGCTGATGCCGCACCTGCACCGCGCCCGCGGCCGTCTGTTCTCACGGAGGGGCTCAGTCGCGCGTGGCGCTCGGCCTTCGACGTGACCTGCGGAAGGGGCCGGCGGTGTTCTCGGACAGGCAGGCGGCCCACATCTTCGGTGCGCGCCGCTCGTGGGCTTGCGTCCCGACGTGGGCTGGCGTACGGTCGGTGTCGTCCGGCGGTGGCTCGGCCAAGGAAAGGCTCGCGTCAGACCCGCGATCACGAGACGCCCCGCCCTGCCCGTCCGGCGGCGCCAGGCTCGGATGCGGCCCACGTACCGACGAAAGCGTCTGGTGACGCATGTTCCTCCTCCTCGCGCGCATTGCGCGCGCCCTCTCGCTGCACTGGAAGCGCGGCCTCCTGGCGGCGATCGCCGTTCTGGTGCTGCTGGTCCTCGCGGCCGGAGTCGCCGGTGAGGCCAGCGACGACTATTCGCTCCCGGGGGCCGAGTCCCAGAGCGCGATCGATCTCTTCCAGGCCCACTCGCCCGCGTTCGGCGGCGTGGACTCGACGCTCGTCTTCACCGTCGACGGCGGGAAGGTCTCGGATCCCGCGCCGAGGGCCGCCATCGAGGGCGCGCTGGCGAAGGTCCGGGAGCTCGACGGCGTCGCGCTGGCGGCGAGCCCGTTCGAGCCCGGCGGCCGGGTCTCCGAGGACGGGCGTCTGGCGGCCGTCGACGTGCGCTACTCCAGCGACCCGGCCCAGGTCGACAAGGAGGACGGCGAGGCGCTGATCGCGGCGGGGGAGACCGCCGAGCCCGCGGTCCAGGTCGAGCAGCGCGGCGTCCTGATCGACCTGGCGTCCGAGCAGGACCTCCCGGTCGGTGAGCTCATCGGCGTGCTCATCGCGATCGTGCTGCTCACGCTGCTCTTCCGCTCGGCGTGGGCCATGGGCGCGACGCTCGTCGGGGCGCTCATCGGCGTGCTGACCGGTCAGCTTCTGCTGGCGTCGTTGTCGGCGCCGCTCGGCCTGCCGACCTTTGCGGCGGTGATCGCGATCATGCTCGGCCTCGGCGCCGGGGTCGACTACTCCCTGTTGATCATCGGCCGCTACCGCGAGCAGCGGGCGGCGGGCGACGGCATCCAGGACGCAGCGGCGCGGGCGGCGGCCACGGCCGGTGTCACCGTCGTGGCAGCGGGGCTGATCGTCATGGTGGCGATCGCCGGCCTCCTGGTCGTCGGCGTGCCGTACATCGGCAAGATGGGGATCGGCGCGGCGATCGCGGTCGGGGCTGTCGTCGTGTCGGCGCTGACGATCCTCCCGATCATGATGGGGGCCTTCGGCCGCAAGCTCGTGCCCAGGCAGGCCGGGCGCGTCGCGTCCTCGCCGGCGTTCGCCCGCTGGGGAGAGATCGTGACGCGCCGGCCATGGGCGTCGATCGCCGCCGGCGTCCTGCTGCTGTTGATCTTCGCGGCACCGGTCACGCAGCTGCGCCTCGGCCAGCCCGACGACGGCAACCAGCCCGAGTCGCGCACGCAGCGCGTCGCCTACGATCAGCTGACCGGAGCGTTCGGCGCCGGATCGAACGGCCCGTTCCTGCTCGCCGTCGACACACCCAAGGGCGCGCCCGACACCGAGCGGCACCTCGGCGCCCTGCAGCAGGCCGTGGCCCGCACGCCGGGCATGGCGCAGGTGTCGCCTGCCTCGCCGAGCGAGGACGGCGAGATGGCGACGATCATCGCCATCCCCCGGACCGCGCCCCAGGACGCCCGGACCTCCGAGCTGCTCGACCGCGTGCGCGACGACGTCATCCCGCGGGCGACCGCCGGCACGCCGCTGAAGGTCTACGTGGGCGGCAACACCGCCGGGTTCGAGGACGTCACGGACAAGGTCGCCGGGCGCCTGGCGCTGTTCATCTCCGTGGTGATCGGGCTGTCCGTGCTGCTGCTCGTGATGGTGTTCCGCTCGCTATGG
>CADCWC010000071.1:2488-2853 GCA_902806305.1 uncultured Thermoleophilia bacterium
GATCCCGCTCGTCTCGGCGGTGTTCAACCTGCTGTCGGTCGCCGCCGCGTACGGCGTCGTGGTGGCCGTCTTCCAGGAGGGCATCGGCGCAAGCCTGATCGGCGCCGACTCCGGCGTGCCGATCATCTCCTTCCTGCCCGTCATGCTCTTCGCGATCCTGTTCGGCCTGAGCATGGACTACAACGTCTTCCTGCTCAGCCGGATCCACGAGGCCTACAACGAAGGCGACCGCCCGCGGGAGAGCGTCATCCACGGGATGGGCCGCATCGGCAAGGTCGTCGTCTTCGCCGGCCTGATCATGGCGGGCGTGTTCCTGGGCTTCGTCACCCAGAACGACGTCATCGGCAAAATGTTCGGGCTCGGTC
>CADCWC010000072.1 GCA_902806305.1 uncultured Thermoleophilia bacterium
GCCGAGGAGTTGTCGACGACCATGGCGCCGGCAGCTGCGAACCGCGGGGCGTGGGCGCGGGATGCGGCGGCCCCGGCTGCGAACAGGGCGACGTCGATGCCGTCGAGCGCGGCCGTGGCGACGTCCTCCACGACCAGCTCCCTGCCCTGCCAGTCGAGCCGCTGACCGGCGGAGCGGGACGAGGCGAGCAGCCGGAGCTCCCCGACGGGGAACGCCCGCTCGGTGAGGACCTGGCGGAAGAGCCGTCCGACGAGGCCGGTGGCGCCGACGATGGCGACGTTGGTCATGGCCGGAGGGTACCGGCGGGACCTCGGGGGAACCTTCGCGAGATGCGCAACGTCATCCGCACCGTCGACGTCGACAAGCCCATCGACGAGGTCTACGACCAGTGGAGCCGATTCGAGGACCTGCCACGCCTCATGCCCGGGGTGGCCTCCGTGCGCCAGCTCGACGAGCGCACGACGTCCTGGGTGGTCGTCGTCGCGAAGGAGCGGCGCGAGTTCGCAGCTGTCACCACCGAGCAGCGCCCCGACGAGCGCATCGCCTGGAAGGGCCTCGGGATCCCCGCCCACGCCGGCGTCGTCACCTTCCACCGCCTGGCGACGCAGCGGACGCGGGTGACGGTGCAGCTCGACTGGGAGCCGGTCGGGACCTTCGACGTGCTCGGCGATCGGCTGGGCCTCGTGAGCCGCCAGGTCGACAGGGCGCTCCGGTCCTTCGCCCGGCACGTCGAGGGGCAGACGGTCCCCGCGACCGGGTTGCGGGGGACGATCGAGCCCGACGACGCGCCCGTCCCGACCACCGTGGCCATGGCCGGGGTCCCCTCGGCGCGGCCGAGCCCCTCCCACGGGGTGCCCGACGACGACCTCGGCCGGGGCGCCGACAGCCCGACCCAGCTGCCCGCAAAGGGCTGGTCGGCGGTGCTCAAGCGGTCGTTCAAGCAGCTGAAGGAGGACAACGTGCCGATCCTGGCGGCGGCCGTCGCCTTCTACCTGTTCCTCTCGCTCATCCCGGCGCTCGGCGCGTCGATCTCCCTCTACAGCCTCGTCGCCGAGCCGGAGGAGATCATCCGCACCATCCGCGACCTCACGGTGGGGCTGCCCCCCGCCGCCCGAACACTGCTCGAGGACCAGGCAGAGCGGATCGCCCTGAAGGAGAGGTCGACCCTCTCGGTGAGCCTCGCTCTCAGCGTGGCGGCCGCGCTCTTCTCGGCGAGCAGGGGCACGCAAGCGCTGGTGAAGGCACTGAACATCGCCTACGACGAGGCCGAGACCCGCGGCTTCGTGCGGCTGCGCGTCGTGTCCTACGGGCTGACGATCGGCATCGTGGCGTTCGTGGGCGGGGTCGTCATCGCCCTGGTCAAGGTCGGCAACCTGGCGGAGGACCTCACAGGCGGGGGCGAGGTCGTGACGGCGCTGCGGTGGCCCGTGCTCGGCGTGGTCCTCGTTTTGGTGCTGTCCGTGTTCTACAAGTGGTCACCGGACCGCAACGCCGCGAAGTGGCGCTGGACGACACCGGGTGCGCTCCTGGCCGCCGTCCTCCTGGCGATCGGATCGCTGCTCCTGAGCCTGTACACGAGCAACTTCGCCAACGACGAGGAGGCCGGTGTGCTCGGAGCGGTCGGCGTCCTGCTCCTCTGGCTGTTCGTCTCCGCCTACATCATCCTCCTGGGAGCGGAGCTCGACAGCGAGCTCGAGCACCAGACGGCCAGGGACAGCACGGTCGGCGACGAGCGCCCGATGGGCCAGCGCGAGGCGACCATGGCCGACAACGTGGCCCCCTAGACAGCCGGGGCCGGGACGCGCTCAGGCCACGGGCCGCTCGAGCTCGAAGGCGTCGTGCACGAGCGAGACGGCCTCCTCCACCCGGTCCTCCCGCACCACGCAGGTCAGGCGGATGGCCGAGGTCGAGATCATCTCGATGTTGATGCCGGCGGCGGCGAGCACCTCGAACATCATGGCCGTGACGCCCGGGGCCGAACGCATCCCGGCGCCGACGATGGAGACCTTGGCGATGCCGGCGTCGGCCACGACGTCGGTGGCGCCGATCTCCTCGGCGTGGGCGCGACAGGAGCTGAGGGCGACGGCGAGATCCTCCTTCGGCACGGTGAAGGAGATGTCGGTGACACCGTGCTCCGAGGTGTTCTGGACGATCATGTCGACGTTCACGTCCTCGACGGCGAGGGAGCGGAACAGCCGGGCGGCGATGCCGGGCTGGTCGGGCACCCCCACGACGGTCACCTTCGCCTCGGTGGTGTCCTGGGTGACGGAGGTGACGACGGCCTGCTCCATGGATGCATCCTCGTGTCGGACCCAGGTGCCGGGCTCCCAGGTGAAGCTGGAACGGACGTGCAGCGGCACGCCGTGCCGCCGGGCGAACTCGACGGAGCGCATGACCGGCTTCGGACAGCCCGCAGCCGTCATCTCCAGCATCTCGTCGAAGCTCACGGTCGGCATGCGACGGGCCTTCTGCACGATGCGGGGGTCGGCGGTGAAGACGCCGCTGACGTCGGTGTAGAGCTCGCAGGCGTCGGCGCCGAGCATCGCCGCGAGGGCGACGGCGGTGGTGTCGGAGCCACCCCGGCCGAGCGTGGTCACGTCGCGCGTGGTCGAGACGCCCTGGAAGCCGGCGACGAGGACGACGAGCTGCTTGCCGAGCGCCTCGCGGATCCGGTCGGCGCGCACGTCGAGGATGCGCGCCTTGGTGTGCGAGGTGTCGGTGACGATGCCGGCCTGCGAGCCGGTCAGCGAGATCGCCCGATGCCCGAGGTCGTTGATCGCCATCGCGCACAGCGCGCACGACATGCGCTCGCCGGTCGACAGGAGCATGTCCATCTCGCGCGGATCGGGGCG
>CADCWC010000073.1 GCA_902806305.1 uncultured Thermoleophilia bacterium
GAGGCCTGGGTCGGTCGGTCGAACGGCCGCGACGATGCCTGACCGAGGTGTCCGGACGCCCGTGGCTGTCGGCGCGCGGATCACGCGGTTCGGCGTGACCGAGCGCCTGCTGCACTGGGCCGTCGCCGCCCTGGTCGGCGTCGAGACGGTCACGGGGGCGTTCCTCTGGGCGCCCGCGTTCTCGACGCTCGTGAGCCGGCCGACGGCGACGTGGCTGCATCTGGCCGCGGCGGTCGGTCTGGCGCTCGCGTTCCTCCTCGCGCCGCTCATCGGGGACCGGGACGCGCTGCGGCGCGCCGCCCGGCAGGTCGACCGCTTCGACGCGGACGACGCCGCGTGGCTCCGTGGCCTGCCGCGCCGGCTGCTGCACCGCCGGGCCCGTCCGGCGCCGCCGCAGGGGCGCTTCAACGCGGGCCAGAAGCTGAACGCGGCCCTGACCGGCGGGCTGCTCGCGGTCCTCGCGCTCTCCGGCGCGTTGCTCTGGCAGGGCGAGCGCGACACCGACTGGCGCCTGGAGGGCAGCGTGACCGTCCACGACGCCGCCACCGTCGCCCTGCTCGTGCTCGTCCTCGGGCACATCTACCTGGCGGTCCTCAACCCGGCCACGCGTCACGCGCTGCAGGGCATGACCCGCGGCGACGTGGACCGGGCCTGGGCCGAGCACCACCACGCCACGTGGGTGGCCGAGCAGGGCGCTGTCGACGCTCCGCGGGAGCGTGCCGTCGGGGACGGGTCCGACGCCGCCGCGGACCGTCGACCGGCCCGGCGGCGAGGGGCTGGGCGCGACCGGTAGCAGCCCGGTGAGGAAGCAGTCATCATCGGGCGGGGACCGAGGTCTTCGCGACCGACTCCAAGCTCCCGGCGTCCGGCCGTCCGTCGTGAAGGAGCGTGTCATGCCCGCGCAGATCCCCGCCCTCCACGACCTGGCCCGTGGGGCCGTGGCCGAGATCGGGGACGTGCTCGGGCGCATCCCGCCCGCGGACGTGGAGCGTCTCTGCGACGAGCTGCTCGCGGCGCGTCGGATCGTCGTGTTCGGGATGGGGCGCGAGGGGTTGATGGTGCGCGCCCTGGCCATGCGGTTGGTGCACCTCGGACTCGACGCCCACGTCGTCGGCGACATGAGCACGCCGCCCGTCGGTCCCGCCGACCTGTTCGTGGCGAGCGTCGGACCGGGGACGCTCAGTACTGCCGAGGCGCTGCTCGGAGTCGCCCGACGCGACGGCGCACGGACGCTCGTCGTGACGGGGCAGCCGGACGGCCCTGCACCGCGGGGGGCCGACACGGTCGTCCACGTCCCCGCCCAGACCATGGCCGACGACGGGGGCGGCTCACGGAGCGTCCTGCCGATGGGCAGCCTGTTCGAGGCGGCCGAGCTCGTGCTCTTCGACCTCGTCTCGATCCTGCTGCGGGAGCGGACGGGTGGGTCCGCCGAGGAGATGCGCGCCCGCCACACGAACCTCGAGTGAGCCAGGGCGACGACCGACCCTGCCCCGCCGCGGCGCTCAGGTGCGCGGGGCGTACCGCCGGTGGAGCATCACGTCGTTCCCGTCGGGGTCCGCGAAGAACGCCATGTGGCAGACGCCGGTGTCGATCGTCTCGCCGAAGAACCGGACGCCTTTGGCCTCGAGCTCGGCGCGCGCCGCGGCGACGTCGTCGACCTGCAGGGCGGGCGAACCGTTCTTCTGGGGTGCGAACGGCATGCCGACGGACTCGGGCTCCCAGATGCCGAAGCAGGTGTCGCCGGCCCAGGCCTCGAAGCGCGCCTTGTCGTCCGGCCGCAGGCCGAGGGTGTCGACGTAGAAGCTCCGCGAGCGCTCGGCGTCCTGCGACGGGATGGGGATGAAGTCGACTCGGTTGACCATGGCGAGATCCTAGCTCGCGGCCTCGCCGTCGCCGGCCGCGGGCGGACCGTGGGCGACGTGCGGCCCGCCGGCGGTCGCGCCGTGCCGTAGCTGGTGCCGCACGTTGTCGCGCGCCTCGGCGTAGCGCACCGCCTCGTAGGTCACGAGCGCCGCGAGCAGCGCCGTCAGGAACGCGACGGTCGCCAGTGCGGGCACCTCCACGGCCGCAGGCAGGAACGCGACGGCGAGGCCCGCGGTCAGGAGTCGCGGCCGGGAGAGCGTGTGGACGTTGCGGAGGCGGAAGGCGACGTGGCCGAGGAGGTAGAGCGCGCTTCCGCCGAGCAGCGCCGTGGCGGGCACGAGCTCGAGTGCGTCGCCGACGTGTCCGAGCGTCTTCTTGAGCCCCAGGGCGATCAGGACGACGCCCGCCACCATCGGGAGGTGGAGGAGCGAGTACGAGTCGCGGGCGAGGCTGTTGCGCTCGCGGCCGGGGGCGGCGCTCACCAGGCGACGCTCCGCGACGATCGCGACCACGTCGAAGTAGAGCCACCAGAGGGCGGCGGCGATCGCCGTGCCGAGCACGGCGGCGACCACGACGCCGGCGTCGACGCCGACCTCGGCGCCGACGCCGATCGCCACGATCGACTCGCCCAGGGCGATGATGAAGATGAGGGCGTGGCGCTCGGCGAAGTGGCGAGGTACGAGCGTCCAGCCCCCGACGCCCACGAGCAGCGGCCCGCTGACATCGAGGACGATCGCCGCGAGCCAGACGGCTCCCTGGGCGGCGCCGTCGAGGAACGCGGCCGCGACGATCAGACCGACGCCGAGCGCCGTGCTCCCGGCGAGGCCGGTGACGGAGCGCCGGAGGTCCGGGTCGTCGCGACTGGCCAGGGTGAACAGCACGATGTGAGCCACGCGCACGACGGCGTACGCGCAGGCGAAGAGCAGGGCCGAGCTGCCGAACGCGTCCGGGACGCAGAGCGCCGCCACGAGCAGCGCGGCCATCGCGGCGAAGAGCACCAGTCGGACGGCGCCCTCCTCCGGGTCGAGGACGCTCGTCAACCAGGCGTAGCCGACCCACGACCACCAGAGGACGCTCAGCACGAGCAGCCCCTGCGCCAGCCCGCGCCAGGTCGGTGTGGCGGCCATCAGCGCCGTGCACTGCGTCAACGCCAGCACGAACACGAGGTCGAAGAACAGCTCGAGCGGCTTGACGGACTCCTCCTGCCGCAGCACCGCACGGACCCGTGGACCGCGGGCGGGTGCGGCGGAGGCGCTCACGGCCTCACTATCGCAACTTCTCGACCGCGGGCCCGGCCCCCTACCCGAGCAGACCCTGCTCGGCGAGGAAGCCGGCTGCGACCGTGGCCGCATCCTGGCCCTCGACGTCGACGGCGGCATTCATGGTCACCATCGCGTCGATCGTCAGCTCGGCGCTGACGGCGTTGACGATCTCGGCGAACTCCTCACCGAGGGCGTCGAGCTTCGCCCGTCTGACGACCGGGGCGACGTTCTGGAAGCCGAAGAGCCCCTCCGGATCCTCGAGCACGGTGTAGTTCTCGGTCGCGAGCGCCGGGTCGGTCGTGAACACGGACGCCGCCTGGATGTCCCCGGCGTCGAGAGCCTCGTAGGCCCGGCCGCCACGGATCTGGCGGAAGGTCACGTTGTCGAGGCCGTAGACCTCCTGGAGCCCCCGGAGCCCCTGGCGCCGCGTGCGGAACTCCGGTCGGCCGCCGATCGCGACCGACGGGACGTCGACGAGGTCCGCGATCGAGCGCAGGCCGTGCTCGGCGGCGAACTCCCGTCGCGTGGCGATGGCGTCCTTGTCGGCGAACGGCGTGCGCTCGAGCATCGTCGCGCCCCTCGACTCCTCGAACGCCCGGGCGGCGTCGTAGGCGTCGTCCTCGCTCGTCGGCATCTCGCTCGCGCCGGCGAGCACGGCCACGATCACCCCGGTGTACTCGGGGTACATGTCGATCTGCCCGCTGGTGAAGGCCTTGTCGATCACCTCCGTGCTGCCGATGTCGCGCCGCAGCTCGACCTCGTAGCCGCGAGCCTCGAGCGCCTGCGCGTACAGCTCGCCCAGGATGTACTGCTCGGTGAAGTCCTTCGTGCCGATCACGATCGAGCGGTCGCCGCCGCCCGAGCCGGCCGCCGCCGTCGTGCGGTCCCCGCCCTCCCCGCAGGCGGCGAGCGCCACGGCCAGCACGGCGACGAGGGCGGCGTTGATGACGGATCGTCGTCTCATGTCGGAGGTGCTCCAGGCCCGCGGGCGCGGCCTGAGCCCGCGACGTCATGACGGTCACGGGCGACGTCATGATGGCAGGGAGCCGCACCTTTCCCCTCGGACGGGTCCGACGCGCCGGACCGGGCGTCCCGGGCCGCGCCTGAACGACGAGGGGCCGGCCCACCCCGTGGTGGACCGGCCCCGGCAGGTCGTCCTTCCCGGCTCGGCGTCAGCGCGCCTGTGGCCGCGTGCGCCGCGTCGGAGCGTCGACGCCCCCCCGCACAGAGGTCATGAGGAGATAGGCGAGACCGAAATGCTGCTGCATGCGATGCGTGTCCTTCCGTGCCAAGAGAGGTTGTGCGCGATACAGCCATGAGTATAGGAATCAGCTTCTCTTGCCGCGCTGAAATCGGCCATCCGGCGATCAAAATCGGTCACAATGTCGTCACGAACCGAATTCTCTCCGGTCGCACGCCGCACAAGCATGCACGCGTGGGCTGCCCCGAGAGCGGCAGCACCACCTGCCGAACGACGGACCGTGCAGCGGTACAGTGTTCGGAACTTGCCCGCCGAGAACCCAGAACGCCGGAGAATCGACGCCACCGACTGGCAGATCTTGGGCATCCTCCAGCAGGAGGGCAAGGCGACGTACGCCGACATCGCCCGGCGCATCGGCCTCTCGCAGGCGGCGGCGCACGACCGGGTCAAGAAGCTCGAGGGTCGGGGGGTCATCAGGGGGTACCGCGCGGTCGTCGACGCGACGGCGGTCGGGATGCCCGTGACCGCGTTCATCTTCGTGCAGCAGTCGGGCGGCCCACGTCGACCGGACCTGCCCGCGACGTTCGCCGACCATCCGAACGTCGTCGAGTGCCACTCGATCGCGGGCGACGAGAGCTTCATGCTGAAGGTGCGCGCCGCCGACACGGTCGAGCTGGAGCGGCTGATCAACGACATCCGGACCGTCGAGACCGTGGAGCGGACACGCACGATCGTCGGTCTCACGACCTGGTTCGAGGGGCGACCGACCGTGGCCTCCGCCGCTCGCGAGTGACGCTGCGCCGACGACGCGCACCCGGGGACCGGTCGACGCTCGACGCCGGCGCGGGCGCCGCCGAGATTCCCGACGGAGTGCCGACGCGGCAGTCGCTCGACCGCAGGCTGCGGGTCGCGGTCATCGCCGTCAGCATGCTCTGCGCCGTCCTCGTCCTGGTGATCGGCGGGCTCCTCCTGTACTGGCGCGAGTACCTGCTGCGCCCGAATCCCGGCGTCTTCGCGCGCGGCCCGTTCCTGACCCGACTGACGGAGACGGAGGCGGCACTGCGCTGGACCGTGGAGGACGGCCGCGAGGTCGTGCTGACCGCCGTGGGCGGCTCGCGTGAGGTCCGGGCGCGGGACGGCCGCTTCACCGGCCTCGAGCCGGACACGCTGTACGCCTGGACGGCCGCCGTGGACGGCAGCGCCGCGTCGACCGGCAGCTTCCGAACGGCACCGACCGACCCGGACACGCCGATCCGCTTCGTCGCGTTCGCCGACTACGGCTCGGGCGACGAGCACGAGTGGGCCGTCGGCCGCGTGGCCGCCGCGGTCCGGCCCGCCTTCGCCGTGACCGCGGGCGACAACAGCTACCTGACGTCGAACGCCGCCGTCCTCGACCGCAACATCTTCAAGCCGCTCCACGACCTGATGAAGGTGGCGCCGCTCTGGGCCGGCATGGGCGACCACGACCTGTTCTGGAGAAACGGCGCCGACCTGATCTCCGCGCTCGACCTGCCGGGCGACGGCCTGCGCTACGAGGTGCGGTACGGCCCCGTGCAGGTCGTCGTCCTGGGCGACCGGGCCGACGACGCGACGATCGCCTTCGCGCAGGAGATGCTCGCGCGGCCGGGGCCGCGCGTCCGGTTCGTCACGCTCCACCGGCCGCTCCAGGCCGGGAACCCGCTGCTCGACGTGCTCAGGGAGGCGCGGGTGGAGGCGGTCTTCCAGGGCCACCTGCACCGCTACGAGCGGCGCCTCGTCGACGGGGTCCGGCTGTTCACGGTCGGCGTCGGCGGCAAGGGTCCCGGCAACCTCGAGTTCACCAAGGCGAGCGCGGGGGCCGAGCGCTCGCTGCTCGACTTCGGCCTGCTGCAGGTGGACGTCGTCGGCGACCGGGTCGCCTACACCTACCTCGACGAGACCGGACGCATCCTGGACCGAGCCACGTCATGAGGACGCTGCGCGCCCTGAACGCGCTGCTCGGCGTCCTCGTCGCCGTGGCGGCCCTCACGGGCACGCGGCCGGAGGTCTTCCGGTTCCTGTTGCCGGCGGGCGTGCTGCTGTTCGTGCTCGGAGCCGGCTGCATCGCGGGCGACGCGATCCCGCTGCGGCCGACCGCGCTCGCCTGCTCGGTGGCCACGGCCGCCGTCGGACTGGCGCTCGTCGTCCGCGGGGGACCGGCGGAGCTGCTCGGGGCGCTCGTCGTGGTCCTCCAGGGAGTCGCCTGGCGGTCGACACGCGAGGGTGCGCCGCCGTACGCGACCCTCGGGGCCGCGCCTCGACGTCAGCGGCCGCGCGCCCAGTAGCCGAGCGTGCGGTAGGGCAGCTCGAGGAGGTCACGGCCGCGGGTCTCGGGGTGGCGCGCGAGCAGCTCGCGGAGCGCGTCCAGCACCCGCTCCTGCTCGGCCGGCGGGAGGCGCGCCACGCCGCTCGTCGAGCGTTGGAGCTCGACGACCTCGGCCGGCGACAGGCGCTGCACCTGGCGCTCCTCGACCTGTCCGAAGCGACCGAACAGTCCCGACCCCTCGACGCGGGTCCGCCACGGACCACGGTAGGAGGCGTCGGGTCCACGGGCGGCGAGCAGCGGCTCCATCACGGCGCCGACCCCGCGGAGCCAGTCGGGCGCCTAGGGCGGCCGGTCGTAGACCGTCCAGAGCGGGGCGAGGCCGAGCGCGCCACGGAGCACGCGGCGGATCTCGCGCAGCGCCGGGAGATCGTGGAACCAGTGCAGCGCCTCGCCCACCAGGACGGCATCGACGGCCCCGTCCGCGACGGGGATCGCGTGCGCCGTCCCGTCGAGCGCCTCGGCGTCCGGCACCTGCCGCTCGAGGATCGCCCGCATGCCGGACAGCGGCTCGACGGCCACCACGTGGCCGACACGCGGCACGAGCAGCCGGGTCAGACGCCCGGTGCCCGCTCCGAGGTCGAGCACGACCGACCTGCCGTCGAGCCCGAGCGACGCCAGCACGTGGTCGACGACATGTTCCGAGAACGGCGGACGGACGCGATCGTAGACGTCCGCGACGCGCTCGAAGCTCTGCGCGTACGGGGTCTCGGACCCGGTCCCGGGAACGTCACGCACCGGGCCGCGCGTCACCCGCGGAGGGCTCCGCGCGGTGCTGCGGGTCGGTGAGGCCCTGAGCCGCCGGCACCTGGGAGGCGCCGTTCGGCGAGCCGCTCCCGGGCGGCAGGACGACGCCGTCCACGACGCGCATCCCGTCGTCGATCGAGACGTCGCCTCGCTCCCGCTCCGGACCGTCGATGCGCGCCATTCCCGTCCTCCCTGTCGCTCCCTGCCTGCCCGTCACGCAAGCCTCGGCCGGCGGGGGCGGTCCCAAACCTGGGACGTCGCCCGGGTGAGCGGTCAGTCCTCGACGACGAGCGGACGGGGCGTGATCCGTCCCCGGCCCATCGTGAAGGCCTTCAGCACGGGCGGGTCGGAGCCGAGCGAGAGGATCGCGTAGGTGCCGTCGAACGGCCCCGCGAGATCCAGGTCGGTCCGGGACGGGAAGGCCGGCGACCGCGTGTGCGAGTGGTAGGCGGCCACGACGTCCTCGCCCGCTGCGGCGAGCTCCTGCTCGATCCGCAGCTGGTCCGCGGGGTCCATCCGGTAGAAGTACGGGCTCGGCTCGGCGTTGACGACCGGGACGAACCGCGTGACCCGGTCGTCGAGCCCGACCAGGTAGCCGCACGCCTCGTTCGGCAGCGCTGCCCGGGCGTGCGCGACGACCTCGTCGACCACTGCCCGCGGCACGCGCACCGCGACCGCCGTCACCACCAGAGCTTCGTCTCCATCGCGGCGTCGAGCTCGTCGGCCGGACGGTCCCACAGGCCCGCGGAGGCGTACTTCCAGCCGCCGTCGGCGAACAGCATGACGACGTTCCGGTCGGGGTCGAGCTCGGCCGCGACGCGTCGGCCCACCTCGAGCACGGCGCCCGCCGAGACGCCGACGAACAGCCCCTCCCGATCGGCGAGCGCGCGGAGGCCGCGCACCGACTCCTCGTTCGACACGAGCAGCTTCCGGTCGAGCAGCGACACGTCGAGCACCTCGGGCACGTAGCCGTCGGCCAGCGACCGCAGCCCGGAGACGGGGTCGCCCTGGAGCGGCTCGGCCGCCACGATCTGGACCGCGGGGTTCGCCTCGCGCAGGCGCCGGGCGCAGCCCATCAGCACGCCGCCCGTGCCGAGCCCCGCCACGAACGCGTCGACGCGACCGTCGAGCGCGTCGAGGAGCTCAGGGGCCGTCGTGCGGTAGTGCGCGTCCGGGTTGGCGGGATTCGCGTACTGGAACGGCATGTACACCGTCGGGTCGGCCGCCGCGAGCCGGCGGGCCTCCGCGACGGCGCCGTTCGAGCCGAACTCGCCGTCGGTGAAGACGATCTCCGCGCCGTAGAGGCGCAGCAGGGCGACCCGCTCGGGCGTGGCCGAGGACGGCATCACGGCCCGCAGGCGGTAGCCCTTCACACGGGCGATCATGGCCAGCGAGATGCCGGTGTTGCCCGACGTCGGCTCGAGGATCGTCTGACCGCTGCCCGGGACGAGCAGCCCGTCACGCTCGGCAGCCTCGATCATCGAGAGCGCGACGCGGTCCTTCACGGACCCGGTCGGGTTCATCTGCTCGAGCTTGGCCCACAGCCGCGCGCCCCCCTGGGGGCGCAGGCGGGGCAGCTCGACGAGCGGCGTCGAGCCGATCGCCGAGAGCACGCCGGTGCGCGCCTGCGGGGCGTGCAGGACGGGCTCGGAGACGGCGGACACGGCTCCTCAGCCCCCGGCCATCGCCGGCAGCACGATGATCGTCCCCTGATCCGGGACCGGGGTCTCGAGCCCCTGGCCGAGGCGCACGTCCTCGTTCTGCACGTAGACGTTCACGAAGCGGTTGAGGTTGCCCTCGGGGTCGACGAGCCCGTCGCGCACGCCGGGATGGCGCTCGAACAGGTCGTCGAGCGCCTCGCGCAGCGTGCCGCCCGAGACGGCGACCTCCCGCGCTCCGCCTACCTGCTGCCGGAGGACCGGGGGCATGCGGACCTTTGCTGTCATCACGTTCTCCCGTCGTGCGCGCGCGTCAGACGCCCGCCGGGACGGCCTCGGCCGCCACGGCGCGCGGCGGTGCGGCGCAGAACTGCTCGTAGTCGATGTAGGTGACCGGCCCGGCGTCCGGACCGCAGACCGGGCACGCCGGGTCGCGCCGCAGCCCGACCTCCGTGAAGCTCATCTCGAGGGCGTCCACGAGGAGCAGGCGGCCGACGAGCGGCTCGCCGATCCCGAGCAGGAGCTTCAGCGCCTCGGTGGCCTGGAGGGTGCCCATGATGCCGGGCAGCACGCCGAGGACGCCGCCCTCCGCGCACGAGGGCGCCATCTCGACGGGCGGCGGCTCGGGGAAGAGGCAGCGGTAGCACGGCCCGTCGTACGGCCGGAAGACGGTCAGCTGACCCTCGAAGCGGAAGATCGACGCGTGGACGATCGGCACGCGGTGGACCAGGCTCGCGTCGTTCAGCAGATACCGGGTCGGGAAGTTGTCGGTGCCGTCGACGATCACGTCGTAGCCCTCGAGGATCCGGTCGACGTTCTCGGAGGTGAGCCGCTCGCGGTACTCGACCACGGTCACGTCCGGGTTCAGCGCCTCGATCGTCCGCCGGGCCGACTCGGCCTTCGGCAGACCGATGCGGTCCGTCGCGTGCAGGATCTGGCGCTGGAGGTTGGAGTCGTCCACGACGTCGTCGTCGACGATCCCGATCGTCCCGACCCCGGCCGCGGCCAGGTACAGGGCGGCCGGCGAGCCGAGCCCGCCCGCGCCGAGGAGCAGGACCTTCGAGTTCAGGAGCTTCACCTGCCCCGTCTCGCCGACCTCCGGGATGAGCAGGTGGCGCGAGTAGCGCCGCCGCTTGTCGGCGTCGAGGATGGCCGGCATCTCCCACGCGTGGCCGCCCTGCTTCCAGCCGGAGAAGCCGCCGCGCAGGGAGCGCACGTTCTCGTAGCCGAGATCGCCGAGCGCCTTGGCGGCGAACGCCGAGCGGGCGCCGGACTGGCACGAGAGGACGATCGGGGTGTCGCGCTCGGGCGCGAGGCCCTCGATGCGCGACTCGAGGAAGCCGCGAGGGATGTGCACGGCCCCGCGGATCGCGCCCTGCTCGTACTCGTCGAGCTCGCGGACGTCGATCAGCACGGGCGGTGTCGGGCCGGTCAGCTCGGCCTCGGCCTCGCGGGGCTCGACCTCGCGGATCGACTCCTTGACGGACGCGAGCAGGTCGCGGTAGG
>CADCWC010000074.1 GCA_902806305.1 uncultured Thermoleophilia bacterium
TCCTCAACAAGGAGCGCCCGGCCCAGCAGGTCGCCGAGATCGCCTACGTCATCGGTGACGTCAAGGGCCGCAACGCGGTGATCGTCGACGACATCATCGACACGGCGGGGACCCTGCGGGCCGCGGGGGAGGCGGTCAAGGCCCTCACCGAGGGGCGCGGCGCGGACGTGTCGATCGAGCTCTCGGGCATCGCCCAGGCGCTCCACAGCGCCATCCGCGCGACGGCCTACAACTCGCGGGTCGTGGCCTCGAGCTTCTACCAGGGCGGCGCCGCGGCCCTCCACCTCGGCGAGGAGTTCCACCACAACCGGATCGAGATCGTCTGCTCGCAGATCGGCGGCGTCAGCCCGCGGCTCGACCACCGCTGGGATCTCCGGCGCCTGGAGCGGACGATCATCGGCCTCCAGGCCGACGGCCGTGTCGACCTGAAGCCGCTGATCAGCCACACGTTCCCGGTCGCCGACGCGGCCGAGGCCTTCACCCTGCTCGACGAGCGACCGCACGAGGCGGTCCAGGTCGTGCTCTCGTTCGACGGCGCGTCGTGAGGATCGCGGCGCAGGAGCACCTGCTCCCCGGCGCGACCCTGGCCGAGAAGTGGCGGTTCGCCGAGTCGGTCGGGTTCGAGGGCGTGGAGCTCCGCGGCGAGGAGGGCTTCGCCGACCGGCTCCCCGAGCTCCGCGACGCCGTCGCGGACGGCGCGGTCGTCTCGTCGGTCTGCGTCATCTCGACGACCTCCTTCATCGGCTCCTTCGACCCCGACCGGCGCCGGGAGGGGGTCGAGCGGCTGCGCGACCTGATCGACGTGGCGGGCGAGGTCGGCGCGCGCGGCGTCGTGACGCCGAACGCGTACGGCCAGTTCTCGCGCAACCTGCCGCCGTTCACGCCCCCACGCTCCGACGACGAGGACCGCGCGATCCTGCTCGAGGCCCTCGGCGAGCTCGGCGAGCGGGCCGCGAGCGCCGGGACGCTGATCTATCTGGAGCCGCTGAACCGGTACGAGGACCACGTCTGGAACCGCATCGAGCAGGCGACAGCGTTCTGCCGTGAGCTCGACTCCCCGGCCGTCAAGGTCATGGGCGACCTCTTCCACATGAACATCGAGGAGCCCGACCCGCCCGCCGCGATCCGCGCCGCCGGCGGCCTCCTCGACCACGTCCACCTGGCCGACTCGCACCGCTACGAGCCGGGGGCGGGCCACATCGACTTCGCCGCCCGCTTCGCGGCGCTGCGCGACATCGGCTTCGAGGGCTGGATGGCCCTCGAATGCCGCCTGACCGGCGCGCCCGACGAGGTGCTGCCTCGCGTGGCGCGCCATCTCCGCTCGCTGCGCTGAGGCGGCGCCTCCACCGTGCACGACGTCCTCGACATCCGCGACCTGCTCGGCGACGAGCTCGACCAGCAGGCCGAGTCGGGCCACGACGTCGAGCCCTACCGGACGCCGGTCGCGACGGCGCTGCGCGAGGGGGCGGACGAGGCGGTGCTCGAGGAGCTGCTCGCGGCGGTCGAAGGGGCGCCGCTGCGCGCCGACTGGCCGTACGACGAGCCCGACGACGCCACGTCGCTCGCGACGCTCGCCCGCGACGCGGGCGCGGCGGTCGCCCCGTGGGGCGGCGACGACGCGGCGCTCGAGGACCGGCTCCACGGCGCCTGGCTCGGACGGTGCGTCGGCTGCACGCTCGGCAAGCCGTTCGAGAAGGTCCGGCGGGAGGACATCGACCGGTACCTGCGCGCGGCGGGCGTCGAGCAGCTCGAGGACTACGCGCCCCTGCTCGACCCCGCGCCACACGGGATCGAGCTCCACGAGTCGTGGCCCGAGACGGTGCGGGGGCGGGTCGACGGCGTCGCCCGCGACGACGACACGGACTACACGATCCTCGGCCTCTACCTGCTCGAGACCCACGGGCCGGGCTTCACGCGGGCCGACGTGGCGAAGGAGTGGCTGCGGCGGTTCCCGTTCCTGCAGATCTACACCGCGGAGCGGGCCGCCTACCGCAACCTCGTGCAGGGACACCCACCGGACCTGGCAGGCCGTATCCGCAACCCGTACCGGGAGTGGATCGGCGCGCAGATCCGTGCCGACGCCTGGGGCTACGCGTCCCCGGGCGACGTGACCTCGGCCGCGCGGATGGCGTACGAGGACGCCGGGCTCTCCCACGCGGGCAACGGCGTCTACGGCGAGCTCTGGGCGGCGGCGCTCGTGTCGGCCGCCTTCACGGCGGAGGACCCCGCCGGCGCGCTCGCCGTGGCGGCGCGCGTCGTCCCGCCGAGGTCCCGCCTCGGGGTCGCGCTAGCGGAGGTCGTCGCCGCCCACGCCGCCGGTACGTCCTGGTCGACCTGGCGCGACGCGCTCGACGAGCGGCCGTGGGGGGCGTACTCGTGGGTGCACACGGTGAACAACGCCTGTGTCGTCGCCGGGGCGCTCCTCTGGGGTGACGGCGCGTTCACGCGCTCCGTGTCGTTGGCCGTCCAGGGCGGGTGGGACACCGACTGCAACGGCGCCACGGTCGGCTCGGTGCTCGGCGCCATGTACGGGCGCGACGCCATCGCGGACCGCTGGACCGAGCCGCTGCGCGACGAGGTGCGCAGCGCGCTCTTCGGGTTCGAGCGGTCCTCGATCGCCGATCTGGCCGGTCGCACCGCCGAGGCGGCGCGGCGGGCGCGGGCGGCGGGCGGTCGCCCGTGGGACGCCTGAGCGTGGCCGTCCCGACCGCGCTCGAGCTCGAGTCGACCACCTCGGCGTCGGTCACGCTCGAGCGGCTCGCCGCCGGCGGGCCGCTGCTCCTCGTCGTCGTGGAGGCCGACTGTCCGACGTGCGCGCTCGCGCTGCGA
>CADCWC010000075.1 GCA_902806305.1 uncultured Thermoleophilia bacterium
GTCGACGTCGCGCTGGTCCGGGCCGAGGTCGGCGTGGTACGTGGCGGTCAAGGGCCCGAGCGGGCGCCCGCCGAGGCGCGCCACCCGGGCCACGGCGGCCGCGGCCGTCTCCCGCTCGTCCCGGCCGAGGCGGGCGACGGCGGCCGCGTCGCCACGGCGCAGCGCGTCGACGTACAGAGCCACGACGGCCTGCGGCGAGCCGGGGCCGTCCGTGGCGGCCAGCCGCACGAGCCCGACGCCCACGAGCACGCAGAGGGAGGTCACCGCCACGAGTCCGAGCACGGACGTGTCCGTGCGGCGAGGCGGCGGACCGACCGGCCTCACGCGCGCCGCCGTGCTCAGGTCGCGTCCGGCTGCGTCACGACCATGACCGGGCGCGAGGAGCGCTGGACGAGCGCGAGCGGCGTGCTCCCCAGGATGCGCTGCGCGAGCCGTCCCCGGGTGCTCGAGCCGACGACGATCAGGTCCGCGTCCTGCTCGTCGGCGAAGTCGAGGATGGCCTGGAGTGCCGGCCCCGAGACCACGTGGTGGTCGGCCGCCGCAATGCCCGCCGCGTGCAGGCGCTCGCACGCCGTGCGGGCCGCCGCGGCGGCCCGCTCCTGGAGCACGTCACGCGGCAGCGTCGAGAGCATCTCGGTCTCGAGCTCGTCGGCGCTCATGACGGCCACCTCGGCGCCCGTCTCCCGCGCGAGTTGCGCCACCACGTCGGCGACCCACGGTTGGTCGGCCTCCGCGTTCGCTGCCAGCACGATTCGCTTCACCGCCGCCGCTCCTCTCGTCCTCGAGGTCCCGCTGGGTGCCTGGAACCTGCCCCGTCATGCCACCTCGGAACCCCCTCCCGGGGCGCCGGCGCGACGGGACCCGGAACGACGACGGGGGCGCCTCCGGCAGGAGGCGCCCCCGTCACGATCGGAGCAGGTGGTCGTGGCTGACGGGTCAGCCGGTGGGTGCGGCCTTCAGCCCCTGGATCTCCCGGATGGCGGCGAGCTCACGCAGCGCCTCCACCTCGATCTGCCGGATCCGCTCCCGGGTGAGACCGAACTCGCGGCCGATCTCGTCCAGCGTCCGCGGGTCGAGGCCGTCGAGGCCGTACCGGAGCTCCAGCACCCGGCGATACCGCTCGGGCAGCGCGTTCAGGCCGGTCTCGAGCGCCTCGTGGCGCAGCTGGTCGGCGACCGCGTCCATCGGGTCGATGGCCTCGTTGTCGGCCAGGAAGTCGGAGAAGGACGACTCCCCGTCGTCGCCGACCGGCTCCTCGAGGGAGATCGGCGAGCGCGCCGCCTTGCGGACGTCGAGCACCTGGTAGAGCGGCAGCTTCGCCTCGTCGGCGATCTCCTCGTTCGACGGCTCCCGACCGAGCTTCAGCATGAGCGTGCGCTCGGCCCGGTTGATCTTCTGCAGCCGCTCGACGACGTGGACCGGCAGGCGGATGGTGCGGCTCTTGTCGGCGAGCGCCCGGGCCACGGCCTGACGGATCCACCAGGTGGCGTAGGTCGAGAACTTCAGGTCACGGCGCCAGTCGAACTTCTCGACCGCCCGGATCAGGCCCAGGATGCCCTCCTGGATCAGGTCCAGGAAGCCGAGGCCCTGCCCGCGGTAGTTCTTCGCGATCGACACGACCAGCCGGAGGTTCGACTCCACCATCTGGCGCTTGGCGTTCATGTCGCCCTTCTCGACCCGCTTGGCGAGGCGGATCTCGTCGGACTTCGTGAGCAGCGGGTAGCGGCCGACCTCGTGCAGGAACAGCTGCAGGGAGTCGGTCGTGCCCTCGTAGGCCAGACGGCGCTCGGCCGCGGTCGGACCGGCCGGCTTCGCCTTCGCGTCGACGACCTCGATGCCCTCCGCCTCGAGCAGGCGGAAGACGTCCTCCATGGCGTGCGTGTCGAGCTCATGATCGATCAGGGCCTCTGCGATCTCGGGCAGGGCCAGCGACCCCCGCTCGACGCCGAGCTCGATCAGGCGTTGGACTTCCGGCAGCTCGTGCAGCTCGTTCGGCTGCTCAACAATCATGATGATGGTCAAAACCCCCTTGGTCGCGGCCGGCGACGGGCCGGACGCGGCTTCCCTGTCTGCGTGGACAGGCTCTGCCCATCCGCGCCTTCGAACGAACGTCGGAACCCGCGCACCTATTCCTCCAGGGACCGCCGCGCACGTCGCCCGAGTGCCCTCCGGGCCGCCGGGTGCTCTGCGTGTTGGTGGCGCTCGAGGTGGTGCTCGGTGGTCGACCCGGGAGCGGACGCCGACCGGATCCGGCATTCGCTGCGGGACTCCGGCCTCCTGTGCGTCGCGCGGGCGGCGGCGCACGGACACGTATCGAACACGTCGGGCGCTCGTGCCGTAGGCGCGAGGCGACCCACCACGAGTGTACATCAGGGGCCGAACCGTGTCGCCCTCGAGCCGGCCGCGCGGGTCGGCCACCGGCCCGGACCACCGCACGAGGAGGAGTGCACGCGTGTCGGCGGATCGCCCGGGCCCTTCCGGCATGATGGCCACGTGACCTCGTTCCAGCCGCCCACCGGCACGATCGACTGGCTGCCGGCCCGCGCCGCCGTGCGGCGGAGACTGGTCGAGCGGGCCCGGACGGTGTTCGAGCGGGCCGGCTACCGGGAGATCGCCACGCCGGTGTTCGAGGAGACGGCCCTCTTCGCCCGCACGAGCGGCGAGGCGTCCGAGGTGGTCGGCAAGGAGATGTACTCCTTCACCGACCGCGGTGACCGCCGGCTCACCCTGCGTCCCGAGCTGACCGCCCCGATCGTGCGCGCCTATCTGGGGCACGGACTGGCGCGCGAGCCGCAGCCGGTCAAGCTCTGGACCGTCGC
>CADCWC010000076.1 GCA_902806305.1 uncultured Thermoleophilia bacterium
GGGACCTCGTCCGCGGGGAGGACGTAGGCGTTCGACACCTTGTCGTGCCACGTCTGCTTCTCGCCGTCCCAGAGCATCCAGAGGTAGCCGAGCAGCAGGGCGAAGCCGGACACGAGGCTCATCAGATAGCGGATGACGGCCCGGCCGTAGCCGATCGGCCGTCCGTCGCTCGAGGACGCGTCGATCACGCGGATGCCCATCACGCGCTTCCCGGGCGTCTGTCCGGTCGCACCCTCGAAGTAGCCGTAGTAGACGAGCGCCGCCAGGGTGCTCAGGCCGTTCGTCGCGCCGCCCGCGTCGTCGCCCGCCAGCGCGTAGACGAGGATCAGGACCGGGATCGTGACGATCAGGCCGTCGATGAAGGCCGCGGCGAAGCGGCGCCAGAAGCCTGCGCGCGGACCGGACGGCTGAGCCACGGCGTTCCCTTTCGACGGACGGACGACGACGTCTCCTGGATTCAACCAGCACCGTCGGACGGAACCGGCCCACGTTCAGTCGCGGGCCGCCTTGGCGGCGACGACCTGCTCCAGGAAGCGCTCGTCGTCGGCGGAGGCGTCGGGCGCCTGGACCCGGGCCCGCAGCGCCTCGGCGAGCGTGCCGGCCAGGCGGGTGCGCGCGGTGGGCGTCAGCTCGTCGCGGCGCGCGAGGAAGCGGCGCACGGTGGCCAGGTCCTCGGCGGAGACGCCACCCGCGTCCCACCCCTCGACGGCAGCCGGACTCGGCTGCGCGACCGTCGTCGCGACGGGCCGCGACGTCCCCTCGCGGACGACGAGGGTGCCTGCCGCCAGGTCGCCGAGCCGTTGGTTGCGCGGCGTGACGAGGATCGAGACCGCCCCCGCGAGGTAGGCGCCCGGCAGGAAGTCGACGAGCCGCAGGACGGTACGCAGGGCGCTCGCCGTGAACGTCACGGGTCGGCCGTCCGCGAGGACGACCCGCAGACCGGCGCGGCGCTTGCCCGGCGTCCGGCCCGACGCGCGCGTCTCGAAGAAGACGTCGTATCCGAAGAGCAGGAGGAACAGCACGACGGACAGCACGGCAGCGCCGAGCCCGCCCGTCGCCTCGGCGGACCCGCGCAGCAGGAGGACGGCGAGCGCCAGGAACACGGCGATCCGGATCAGGAGATCGAGGAGCGAGGCGATCAGCCGCGACCCCAGACCCGCTAGCCTCAGATCGAGGTCGACGCCCTCGGGCGTCGCGATCACCAGCCGGTCCTCGAACTCCGCCCCGCCACGGTCCTCAGCCCTCATCCGACCATCCGCTCGTCCGACCTGACGCGGCCCGCATCCCGCCGCGGGCCGGTGCCGTGACGGTAGACGCTTTCGACGGCGGTCGTCGACACGCCTGGCAGGAGCTCGACGAGCTCGTCGCGCGGGCGGGCCGGAGGCCCGATCGGCTGGGCGCCGCCGACGTCCGCCGGCTGGGGACGCTGTACCGCGCCGCCGCGGCCGACCTGGCCGACGCCAGACGGCGCGCGCCGGGCGACCCGGTCGTCGACCGCCTCGAGGACCTGGTCGGGCGAGCCCGCCACCTCGTCTACGACGCGCCGCCGCGGCGCGCCTCCGTCCTCTCGTTCCTGGCCACCGGCTACTGGCGGCAGGTCGCGGCGCGGCCCGGCCCGCTGCTGCTGGCCGCGCTGCTCCTGTTCGGACCGGGAATCCTGTCCGGCGCCTGGGCGGTCGCGGACCCGGACACCGCGCAGGGGCTCGTCCCGGCCGAGTACCGGTCGGTCACGGAGCCGCGCGAGTCGACCGATCTCGGGCTCTCCCCGGCCCAGAACGCCGCCTTCTCGACGTCGATCTTCACGAACAACATCCAGGTCACGCTGATCGCCCTCGCGGGCGGCATCACCGGTGGGCTGCTGACCGCGGGCGTCACGGTCTACAACGGCATCCTGCTCGGCGGTGTGATGGGGCTCGGCATCGAGGCGGGCAACGCCCGGCCGCTGACGGAGCTGATCGTCCCGCACGGCGTGCTCGAGCTGAGCTGCATCGTCGTGGCGGCGGCCGCCGGACTGCGCCTGGGCGGCGCGATCCTCGAGCCGGGCCGCAGGCGACGCGGCGACGCCCTCGTCGCGGAGGGCCGCCGCACGGTCGAGATCGTCCTCGGAACCGCGCCGTGGCTCGTCCTGGCCGGTGTGATCGAGGGGTTCTACACGCCCGCGGGCCTCGGGCTGCCCGCCGCCCTGGCCGTCGGGCTCGGGGTCGGGGCGCTCTACTGGACGCTGCTCGTCTGGCGCGGCCGCGGCGGGACGTCGCGGGAGCCGTCGGCGCCGCACGGCCGCCCGCCGTCCGGAGCTGCTCGCCGACCTGCCCGACCGCGACCGCCGCGACCGCGAGGTGCTCGACGCGCTGCCACCGGGCCGACGGCCGGGTGTGGCACCATGGAGGGCTGTTGCGCCTGGTCCGAGCGGACCCAGTGCAAGCCCCCCAAGACCCGGATCCCGGCACTCTCGCGCTCGTGCGCGGTGCCCACGAGGAAGCGACGCCAACTCATGAACGTCCTGGACGAGCTCGACGCCGCGCAGCTGCGCTCCGACGTCCCCGACTTCCGCCCCGGCGACACGCTGGACGTCGGCGTCCGCGTCGTCGAGGGCAACCGCTCCCGCGTGCAGCGGTTCAAGGGCGTCGTCATCCGCCGCCAGGGCGACGGCATCCGCGAGACCTTCACGGTCCGCAAGGAGAGCTTCGGCGTCGGCGTCGAGCGCACCTTCCCGGTCCACACGCCGGTCATCGAGGACATCCTCGTCGTGACCCGCGGTGACGTCCGCCGCGCGAAGCTCTACTACCTGCGCGAGCTGCGGGGCAAGAAGGCCAAGATCA
>CADCWC010000077.1 GCA_902806305.1 uncultured Thermoleophilia bacterium
ACTTCGTGCGGGTCGGCGACCTGAGCACCATGTTCGACGTCTCGGAGGTCACCGTCCGCTCGGACCTGGCCGACCTGGCCCGTCGTGGCCAGGTACGGCGCGTCCACGGTGGCGCCGTGTCGCCCGCCCGCGGCGAGCGGCCGTTCGAGGAGACGCAGGGCGCCCACTGGGCGGAGAAGACCGCCATCGGACGCGCGGCCGCGGCGCTCGTGGCCGACGGTGACACGGTGATCCTCGACGTCGGCACGACGACGACGGCCACGGCCCGGGCGCTCCTCGAGCGCACCGACCTCCGCGACGTCGTGGTGTTCACGAACGGGCTCAACATCGCCTTCCTGCTCGAGCCGGCGACGCCCCGCATGACCGTGGTGGTGACGGGCGGCACGCTCCGCCCGCTCCAGCACTCGCTGGTCGACCCGCTCGGCGGACTGATCCTGGACCAGATCAACGCCAACATCGTCTTCCTCGGCTGCAACGGCATCGACCCGGTCGGCGGCGTGACGAACATCAACCTGCCCGAGGCGGGGATGAAGCGCCGGATGCAGCGGGCCGGCCGCCGGCGGATCGTCGTCGCCGACGGGTCGAAGGTGGGGGCGGTCGAGCTCGCGCCGCTCTGCGACGTCTCCGAGGTCGACCTGCTGATCACCGGCGCGAGCGCCGACGCGGCCACCGTGGCCGCCTTGCGCGAGCGCGGCCTGCAGGTGCTCGTCACCCAGTAGCGACGGCGTCCGCGACCGGCCGCGTCGTCAGGACGCGACCGGATCGGCGCCGACGGCGGTCGGCGCCGCGTCCGCGCACCACGCGTCGAGCCAGGGCTCCCGACGGCCCGCCCGATCCCACATGACCGGGAAGAACGCGCCGTCGAGCTCGTACTCGCCGGGGCGACGGTAGCGCGAGTAGATCGGGTGGGGCGTGCCGTCGCCCCAACGGGTGGTGGTCGAGACCATGTGCGAGATGATCGAGCGCCGCTGCGCGTCGGCGCGCTCGTTCGGCGGGCTGCCGTGGAACGTCCAGCCGTCGTGGAACGCCGCCCCGCCCGCCGGGACCTCGATGGGCACGAGCTCGAGCTCCGCGCCGGAGGGCATCGAGGCGCGCACGTGGGCGAGCCAGTCCTCCGGCGCGTGGAAGGTCCCCCCGAGCGGGGCCCGTGGCCACCCGTTCGAGCCCCGGACGTAGAAGATGGTCCCGGTGTCGGCCCTGGTGTCGTCGAGCGCCATCCAGCAGGTCGTCATGTTGGGCGGGTCGAGCCACGGCAGGTACGCGGCGTCCTGGTGGCAGAGCAGCGCGGCGCCCGACGGCGGCTTCCAGATCATGTTGTCCTGGATCAGCCGCAGCCCCGGGACGTCGGCCAGGGCGGCGGCGAAGGCCGCGGTGCGCTCGGCGAGCGTCGTGGCGGCCAGCGTCCGGTCGGCCTTCCAGACGTTGCAGAGCTGCCGGGTCCGGTTCGGCGGCGTCGTGGCCGGGTCGTAGTTCACCTCGTCGGGCGCGAGGCCGGTCTCCCACTGGTGCTCGAAGCAGCGATGGAAGTGCACGCGCACGCGCTCGACCTCGTCGGCGGGCAGCCAGTCCTCGACCACGAGGAAGCCGTCCCGGCGGTAGGCCTCGATCTGCTCGCCGGTCGGCTCCATGCCCCGTATCGTGGCGAGCCTCGCCGGCTCGCGCAAGCCCGACGGCGCGGCCGCCCCGGGGGACGGGGTGTGCCGCCCGACCCGGCACAATGCGCGCATGCCGGACCACCCCGCCACCGAGCTGCCGCCGTCGTTCCTGTGGGGTGCGGCCACCGCGGCCTACCAGATCGAGGGCGCGGCGACGCTGCACGGCAAGGGCCGGAGCATCTGGGACGAGTTCACGCGCCGCCCGGGGGCCGTGGCGAACGGCGACACGGGCGACGTGGCGTGCGATCACGTGCGCCGCATGCGCGACGACGTCGAGTTGATGGCGGGCCTCGGGCTGAACGCCTACCGCTTCTCCGTCGCCTGGTCGCGCGTGCTGCCGCGCGGCATCGGCCAGGTCAACGTCCGGGGGCTCGACGTCTACGACCGGCTCGTCGACCTCCTGCTCGAGCGCGACATCCGGCCGTTCCTGACGCTCTACCACTGGGACCTCCCGCAGGCCCTGCAGGAGCGCGGCGGCTGGGGATCGGCGGACGCCCCGAAGTGGTTCGCGGAGTACGCCGCGGCGGTCGCGACCCGCCTGGGCGACCGCGTGCGTGACTGGACGACGCTCAACGAGCCGCAGGTCTTCGCCTTCGCGGGCCACCTGGCCGGGAACCACGCGCCCGGGCTGACCGACTGGGGCCTCGCGCTCCGCGTCGCCCACCACGCGCTGCTCGCCCACCGGGTCGGTGCCGACGCGCTGCGCGCGATCGTCCGAGCACCGCGGGTCGGCATCGCCCTCGACCTCCACGACTGCCACTCGCTGCGCTCGCTGCCGGACGACGAGGGCGCCGCCGTCCGCATGGACGGCTCGCAGAACCGCTGGTTCCTCGACCCGTTGTTCGGCCGAGGCTACCCGCAGGATCTCGTGGCGGCGTACGGGTCGCTGCTGCCGCGCGGCGCCGTCGACGCCATGCACCGCTACCACGGCCGGCTCGACTTCCTCGGCGTCAACTACTACAACCCGTGGCGGGTCGAGTCGTCGAGCGAGCTGCCGCTGCGGGCGGCGCTCGTCGAGCCCGTCGTCCCCGAGCGCACCGCCATGGGGTGGGAGGTGCGGCCGACCGGCCTGCGGCACGTGCTCGAGCGACTGGCGCGCGAGTACGGCGCGACCGCGCTCTACGTCACGGAGAACGGCGCCGCCTACGACGACGAGGCCGATCCGTCCGGGTTCGTCGACGACGAGGACCGACGTCGCTACCTCGACCGGCACCTCGCCGAGGCGGCGCGCGCCGTGAGGTCCGGCGTGCCGCTCGAGGGCTACTTCGCCTGGTCGCTGCTCGACAACTTCGAGTGGGCCGAGGGCTACGACAAGCGCTTCGGCCTGGTTCGCGTCGACTTCCCGACGCAGACGCGGACGGTGAAGGCCTCCGGGGCCTGGTACCGCGACCTGATCGCGGCCTGGCGGCGCCGCATCGTCGCCGCGGACCCGCTCGGGATGTGATCCCCGGCGGACCGGTCGGGGTCCGGACCGTCCTCAGCGACCGCAGCCGCTACGCTCGGCCCCGTGGCGGACGACGCCCGTGCGTTTTCGGAAAGGGGCGCCCGGGGCAGATCGTCCTCGAGAGGAGGCAGCATTGGCGGGCACGGATCTGTGGACGCTGCGGCGCGACGCACCGCGCATGTCGGCCTGGGATGCGGATCTGACCGGATTCCACGTGCTCGGCACGGACGGTGAGGTCGGCGTGGTGGTGGCCACGTCCGGCGAGCGCGGCCGCTCCTACCTGGTGCTGGACATCGGCCACTGGGTCTTCGGACGGCGCGTCGTCATCCCGGCGCGCTTCGTGCGCGACGTCGAGCACTCGTCGGAGACGCTCCACGTGACGCTCTCCCGGGACGATGTCCGACAGGCGCCCCCGTACGACGAGGTGGTCGGTCACGACGCCCACCGGGCCGCTGCCGAGGCCTACTTCGGTCCGATCGAGGCCCGGCCGGGACCGTCGGCAGGGACGCTCCACCGTGACGTGGGCGCCGCGTCCGAACCATCGACCTCGACCTGAGGTCCGCGTCGGACCCAGCGTGTCGTCGCGGTCAGGAGCCGCCCTTGACCGACTCGAGCATGGCGTCCTCCACGAGGTCGACGGCGAGCGTCTTGTAGCCCGCCTGGTCGAAGAACACCGTCACCACGTCGTCGGTCACGCGCTGCACCGAGCCGGCGCCGAAGACCCGGTGGACGACCGCATCGCCGAGCCGGTAGGGGCCGTCCGGGATCTCGGAGCCTCCATCGGGGCCGCCTGGCTCTTCTCGGCGGTCGTGGACGTCGCAGCCGCCGCAGCGGTCGGGATCGAACTCCTCGCCGAGGTAGTTGAGGATGAAGCGGCGGCGGCAGTCGTCCGTCTCCGCGTAGGCGCGCATCATCTCGAGTCGGGTCGCGTCGTAGGCGTGGCGGCGCTCGTCGCGCTCGAGTGAGATGTCATCGGGCGCGACCTCGGCCCGCGTGAGCGAGACGCGGCCGCGGTACTCGCGGACCACGCCCGCCTCCCTGAGCGCCGTCACGAGTCGAGCGGCGGCCGCGGCGCTCAGGTCTGCCGCCCGGGCCAGCTGCGGCCGCCGCAGCGACAGGCCGCCCTCGAGCGCGTGCAGCCCGCGCGCGACCTCGTCGCGGGTGAGGGTGGCCGAGCCCCCGTGGAACGCCGCTCGCCCCGTGTCGCCCGGTCGGTAGATCAGCACGCAGCGGGCCGGCTCGCCGTCCCGGCCGGCCCGTCCGGCCTCCTGGTAGTAGCTCTCGAGGGTGGGCGGGACGTCGCGATGCACCACGAAGCGCACGTCCGGCTTGTCGATGCCGAGGCCGAACGCGTTCGTGGCCGTGACGACGCGGATCGACCCGTCCATGAAGCCCTCCTGGCGGCGATCCCGCTCGCGCTTCGGCAGGCGGCCGTGGTAGGCCTCGGACGTGATCCCCGCCTCCCGCAGCCAGCCCGCCGTCTCCTCGGCCGCTCGCACGGTCGACGTGTAGACGATGCCGGACCCGGTGAGCGGCTCGACGCCCCGATCGCCGGGCCGGTCGGCATCCGGTCCGCGGCCGACCAGCAGGTCGAGCAGCACGTGTCGATCCTGCCGTTCCTCAACGACGCGGTGCACGGCCAGACGGAGGTTGGGCCGGTCATTCCCGCGCACCACGACGACGGGGTCGCGCATGCCGAGCCGGTCGACGATGTCCTCCCGCACCCACGGCGTGGCGGTGGCGGTCACCGCGAGCACCGGCGGGCGGCCGAGGCGCTCCACCGCCGCGCCGACGCCGAGGTACGACGGCCGGAAGTCGTACCCCCACTCGACGATCGCGTGCGCCTCGTCCACGACGACGAGCGACACGCGGACGTCGGCCAGGCGGCGCATGAACGCCTCGTTCCCGAGCCGCTCGGGCGTCACGTAGAGCAGCTTCGCCCGGCCCGACAGGGCTCGCTCGAGCGCCCGCTCCGACCGCGCGGCGCCCTGGGCGCTCGAGACGGCGGCGGCGGGGATGCCGCGGGCGGTGAGGGAGCGCACCTGGTCCTTCATGAGGGCGATCAGCGGGGAGACGACGAGCGTCAGGCCGGGCAGCAGCTGGGCCGTCAGCTGGTAGGTCAGCGACTTGCCGGAACCGGTCGGCATGATCGCCACGACGTCGTGGCCGTCCTGCAGCGCGTCGATGACCCGCTCCTGGCCCGCGCGGAACGACCGCAGGCCGAAGCAGTCGTGCAGGAGCTCGAGCGGGGAGGGGTCAGGCACGGAGGATCCTCGGCGGACGGCGACGTCATCGGGCTTTCGCTCGCTCCCCGGCCGTGGACGAGCAACGGTTCGGACGTTTGGGCGGCGGGGCGCTCGGGCGACCACTCCGGCATGTCCGCATCCGTGCCGCCTACACCCCGTCCCGACACCGGGCCGCTGCCGACGCCCGATCCCGTGCCGCCGACCCCCGGGCCGCCGTCGCCGATCCCGACGCCGATGCCCGACCCGAACCCGCGTCCCATCTGAGCCTCGATCCGGCGCTCCCCGCGGGCGTGGCATCCCGTCCGGAGCCGCCAGGCCGCTCCCCGACAGCGTTCCAGCCGGGCGCTCTCGCTCCTTCGGGGCTGCACCCTGCCGGTGCGCTTCGGGTTCCGGGGCCTTGAACAGGCGCCGGAGCCTGCGCTGCGGCCCCGGACCCCGCCCTGACGGCTCGGACGGGCGCCACGCGAACACGGGTATCGCCGGATCGAGGCCGAGCCGACGGGCGCGCCGCTCCCGGCGGCGGGAGCGGCGTGGCGTCGCTCAGAGGGAGGCTGTCGTCTCCTCGACCGAGCCCGCGGGAGGGTCGCTGGCCGGGAAGCTCTCGGCCGACGCGCGGTCCGCCTCGACCTGGGCGGCGCGTCGGGCACCGTGGCGGCCCTCGGCGATCTCCTCCACGACCTTGGCGTTGAACGCCGGCAGGTCGTCCGGCTTGCGGCTCGTCACGAGCCCCTGGTCCGTGTGGACCTCCTCGTCGACCCAGGTGCCGCCGGCGTTGACGATGTCGGTCCTGAGGCTCGGGTAGGAGGTGACCGTCCGCCCGCGGACGACGCCCGCCTCGACGAGCAGCCAGGGACCGTGACAGATGGCGCCGATCGGCTTCATCGCGTCCGCCATGGCCTTCACGAACGCCACGGCCGTCTCGTCCTGTCGGAGCACGTCGGGGTTCTTGACACCGCCCGGGAGCAGCAGGGCGTCGTAGTCGTCGGGGGACACCTCGCCGACCGTGCGGTCGACCGTCACCGTGCCGCCCTTCTCGTCGTGCTGCATCCCCTGGATCTCGCCGCCTCGGAGGGACACGACGTGGACCTCCGCGCCCGCCTCGCGGACCGCGTCCCGCGGACCGACCAGCTCCGACTCCTCGAACCCGTCGGTGGCCAGGATGGCGACCGTCTTGCCCTGCAGGCTCCGTGCCATGGCGCGTCCCTCCGTCGTCGTCGAACCCCGGCCCCGTCCTCGGACGATCCCGCGCGGACACCGGCCCGGCCAGCCGTCTACCCGACTGGCCTACGCGTCAACCGTGCTCCGGGCCGTTCGGCCCACGACGGACATGCCACTCGGCCCCTTGTCGATTCTGTACGGTGGTAGGTTCGTTTGCGTGACATGCCGGTCGGGGATACCGAGCCAGTTCCGCAACTGACCTGGAGGTCCAGACACACATGGGCATCATCGGCTTCATCATCCTCGGCCTGATCGCCGGCGCCATCGCCAAGGCGATCATGCCGGGCGACGACCCGGGTGGCATCCTCGGCACCATGCTCATCGGCGTGGTGGGGGCCCTGCTCGGCGGCTTCCTCGCCTCCGCGATCTTCGGCGGCGACCCGATGGACGAGTTCTTCGACATCTCGACGTGGCTGACCGCCATCATCGGCGCGCTGCTCCTGCTGTTCATCGTCCGGCAGGTCACGGGCCGCGGGCGTCGCGCGACCGTCTGACGCTCGACACGACGCTCTGAGCACGACCCGGGCCGGCGTCTCCCTCGTGGAGGCGCCGGCCCTCGTCGTGTCAGCGGGCGGTCGACACCGACAGGTGCTGCTCCAGGGTGAGCACGGGAGCGAACAGGTCGCCGTGGACGGCCACGCGCTCGAGCACCTGCTCGGCCGTGAACGAGAGCGGGTCGACCGCGTCGGCGGCGCTCGCCTCCTCGACCTCGTCCCAGGTCACGGGCGTCGAGGCCGTCGGGCGGTCCTTGGCGCGCAGCGAGTAGACGCAGGCGGTGGTCTTCGCCTCGTCGTTCTGGCTCCAGTCGATGAACACCTTGCCGGGCCGGTCGGACTTCGCCATGCGCGAGACGATCAGCGTCGGGTACTCCCGCTCGAGCAGCTCGGCCACGGCCTTCGAGAAGCCCTTCGTGTCGTCGTAGGTCACGCCCGCCGTGTTCAGCGGCACGTAGACCTGGAGGCCCTTCGACCCGGAGGTCTTCGGCCAGGCCTCGAGCCCCTGGGCCGCGAGCAGGTCGCGGAGGATGAGGCCGACCCGCGCGCAGGCCCGCATCCCGGCGCCCTCGCCCGGGTCGAGATCGAACGCCAGGATCGTCGGCCGGGGCGGGCGGTCGGCCCGCGAGAGCGACGTGTGCAGCTCGAGGTTCGCCAGGTTGGCGGCCCAGATCAGGGAGGGCAGGTCGTTGGCCAGGCAGAACTCGATCCGCTTGCCGTCGCGACCGACCCAGACCGGGCTCGTCTGGACCCACTCCGGTCGGTGGCTCGGACACCGCTTCTCGTAGAAGTACGGTCCCTCGACACCGTTCGGGTAGCGCTTCAACGTCAGCTGTCGGTCATGGAGGTGCGGCAGCAGGGCCGGGGCGACGCGGGTGTAGTAGTCGATCACCTGGCCCTTGGTGAACCCCACGGCCGGGTAGAACACCTTGTCGAGGTTCGACAACCGCACCCGGCGACCGTCGATGTCGACCTCGACCGCGGTCGGGCTCACGACTTGGTCGGCGCCTTCCGACGGCGTGGCCGCTTGGCCTGCTCCTCGTCCGCCCCGGCGTCGTCCGCGTCGTCGTTCTCGCCGGTGGCCTTTGCGGCGGCGCCCTTGCGGCTCTTGGCCTCGGCGAGCGAGGCCTCGAGCGCGGCCATCAGGTCGACCACGCCCGCAGGCTCCTTGGCCTGCGGCGCCGACACGACGGCCTTGCCCTCCGCCTTCTGCTCGATCAGCTCGAGCACCCGCTCGCGGTACTCGTCGCGGAACCGGGCCGGATCGAAGTCGGTGGCCAGCGACTCCACGAGCTGGCGGGCCATCGCCGTCTCACGGGCGCCCGCCTCGACGTCCTCGCCGGGGAGCCCCTCCAGGCGGTCGACGGGCACGACCTCGTCGGCGAACAGCATCGTCGAGAGGGCCAGGGCGCCGTCGACGGGGCGCAGCGCGGCCAGGTACTGCTTGGTCCGCAGCACGACGCGGCCGATCGCGACCTTGCCGGCCTCCCGCATGGCGGTCTCGAGCAGGCGGTAGGCCTTCGCCGCGCCCTTGTCCGGGACGAGCCAGTAGGAGTGCTCGTAGTAGACCGGGTCGATGTCCGACAGGTCGACGAACTCCTCGATCTCGATCGTCTTCGTGGCCTTGGGCGCCAGGTTCTCGAGCTCGTCCGGCGCGATCGTCACGTACTGCCCGGGCGAGATCTCGTACCCCTTGACGATCTCGTCGTACGGAACCTCCTCGCCGGTCGTCGGCGAGACGCGCTTCTGCCGGATGCGGACGCCGTCCTTGGCGTGCAGCTGGTGGAAGCGGACGTCCTTCGGGGAGGTCGCGCTGTAGAGCTTGACGGGCACGTTGACGAGCCCGAAGCTGATCGCGCCGCTCCAGATCGGCCTGGCCATCTAGCGGCCTGCCGTGGTCGCGTCATCCCGCATGGGGGAAAACTACCCGCTCGCGCGGCCGCGCAGTCCCCTTAGCGCGCGCTCAGGAGCCGTCGGAGCGCGCCGCCAAGGCGTTCGCGCGGGTGCAGACGAGCCGGAAGCCCGCCTGCAGGAAGTCGTTCGCGCCGGCGGTGGCGAACACCGTCGTGGCCACCTGGCCCGCGGCGGGCGAGGCGGTCCGCAGCGCCACGAGCGAGAGGGCGCTCCAGGCGCCGACGCACCGCGAGCACGTGACGAGCTCCCCGATCGCGCCCCGCATCCCGCCCGCCACCGGCGGGGCCTCCCGATGGCCGTCGCCCTCGACGAACGGCTCGCGGACCCAGGCGCCGATCTTCTCCCGGCTCACCGCCTTGGCGATCGAGAACGCCGCCAGGGAGAGCTGTGCCATCTCGCCCACGCTGGGGGCGGAGGCCTGTCCGTGCCGGCGGGCCAGCACCGCGGTCGCCGCGAGCAGGCCCGAGTGCACCAGATTGAGGGCCGCGTAGTCCTGGGGACGCGGGTCGGCAACCGTCATGCCGGTCTCCTCTCCCGACGGGCGTCCCGCAAACGCGCGGTCACCCGTCCGACCGGGCCCGCAGGAAGAGCAGGAGCCCCTGCTCGTCGGCGTCGAGGTCGTCGCGGGGCGGCGCCGTGTCGACGCCCGCGTCGTCGCCTCCGGTCCGCGACGGCAGGTCGAGCAGCGACTGATCCGCGTAGGCCTCGATCACCGCAGGATGGATGTAGCTGCGCCGGGCGACGGCGGGGGTGTTGCCGAGGTGCCGCGCCACGGCCTTGACGGCGTCCACGACGTTCGCGTTCGCCTCACGGGCGGTCGCGAACGGGCCGGCCTCGCGCAGCCGCCGGGCGGCCACGACCGTGCCGCCCCAGGTGCGGAAGTCCTTGGCCGTGAAGTCCTCGCCCGAGATCTCCCGCAGGTAGTCGTTGACGTCCTGCGAGTCGATCGCGCGCGGCGTGCCGTCGTCGTCGACGTACTGGAACAGCTGCTGGCCCGGCAGGTCCTGGCTGCGACGGATCACCCGGGCGAGGCGCCGGTCGCGGATGTCCACCTCGTGCTCCTTGCCGCTCTTGCCGCGGAAGCTGAAGCGCACCGCCGACCCCTCGACGTCCACGTGGTCGTCGCGCAGGGTCGTCAGGCCGAAGGACTCGTTCGTCCGCGCGTACTCCTCGTTGCCGATGCGGATCAGCGTCCAGTCGAGCAGGCGCACCACGGTCGCGAGCACCTTCTCCCGGGGCAGGCCGGGCCGCGACAGATCCTGGTAGACCCGCGCGCGGAGGTCTGCGAGCGCCGCGCCGAAGGCCGCGAGCCGGCCGTACTTGTGCTCGTCGCGGTAGGTCCGCCAGTGCGGGTGGTAGCGGTACTGCTTGCGGCCCTTGGCGTCCCGGCCGACGACCTGCAGGTGCGCGTCCGGGTCGGGGCTGATCCAGACCTCGGTCCACGCGGGCGGGATCACGAGCGACCGGATCCGCTCGAGCGTGGCGCGGTCCGCGACCCGGGTGCCGTCCGGCGCCGTGTACGTGAAGCCGCGGCCGCGCC
>CADCWC010000078.1 GCA_902806305.1 uncultured Thermoleophilia bacterium
CCGGGTCGTCGACGGGCGTCACGACCTCGATCCGACCGTTCAGGTTGCGCGGCATCATGTCGGCCGAGCCGATGTAGGTCGTCGTCTTCGAGTGGGTCTCGAAGCGGAAGATGCGGCTGTGCTCGAGGAAGCGGCCGAGGACGGACACGACGCGGATGTTCTCGGACACGCCGTCGACGCCCGGGCGCAGGCAGCAGATGCCGCGGATGATCAGGTCGACCCGGACGCCCGCCTGGGAGGCGCGGTACAGCTCCTCGATGACCGGTCGGTCGACCAGCGCGTTCAGCTTCATCACGACGCGCGACGGGTTGTCGGCGTCGTGCTCGGCGACGGCCCGGCGGATCTCGCGGACGATCCGGTCGCGAAGGTCGACCGGGGCGACGAACAGCCGCCGGTAGCTCCGCGGCCGCGCGAAGCCGGTCAGGTGGTTGAACAGGTCCGAGACGTCGGCGGTGACGTCCTCCCGACACGTGAACAGGCCGAGGTCCGTGTACAGCCGTGCCGTGGACGGGTGGTAGTTCCCGGTCCCGATATGGACGTAGCGCCGCGTCTCGTTCCCCTCGCGGCGGATCACGAGCGCGAGCTTGCAGTGCGTCTTGATCCCCACGAGCCCGTGCACGACGTGGACACCGGCGCGCTCCAGCGACCGCGCCCAGCGGATGTTCTTCTCCTCGTCGAAGCGCGCCGTCACCTCGACCATGACGACGGCCTGCTTGCCCTGCTCGGCGGCCCGCATGAGCGCCGGCACGATCGGCGAGTCGCCGCTCGTGCGGTAGAGCGTCTGCTTGATGGCGAGCACGTCGGGGTCGTCGACGGCCTGCTCGACGAACTGCTCCACGGACGTCGAGAAGGCGTCGTAGGGATGGTGGACCAGGATGTCGCCCGCGCGGATGGCCGCGAAGACGTCGACGGGCTCGTCCTCGCCCGAGCGGAGCCGCGGCTGGGTGCGCGGCGACCACGGGCGGTACCGCAGGTCGGGTCGGTCGAGGTTCGAGATCGGGAAGAGGTCGGCGAGGTCGAGCGGCGGCCGCACCGGATAGACCTGGTCGGCGTCGACGCGCAGGCCGGCCACGATCGTCCGGCGCATCTCCTCGGACATCCCCGCCTCGACCTCGACACGCACGACGTCGCCGAATCGCCGGCGCGAGAGCTGCTGCTCGACGGCCCCGAGCAGGTCGTCCTCCTCGTCCGAGATGTCGAAGTCGGCGTCGCGCGTGACGCGGAAGGTGGCGTGCTCCTCGAACTCCATGCCGGGGAACAGCGCGTCGAGGTTGTCGGCGATGAGGTCCTCGAGGGCCACGAAGCGGCGGCCACGCTCGACCCACAGGAAGCGCGGCAGCACCTCCGGCACCTTGACGCGGGCGAACCGCTGCTCGCCCGTGTGCGGGTCGACGACGCGGACGCCGAGCGAGAGGGAGAGGTTCGAGATGTACGGGAACGGGCGCCCCGGCCCGACCGCGAGGGGCGTCAGCACCGGGAAGATCTGATCCCGGAACATCTCCGACAGCCGGAGCCGCTCCTCGGCGGTGCACTCGTGCAGCGGCAGGATCCGGATGTCGGCCTCCGCGAGCTGCGGCAGGAGCTCGTCGTGGAGCACGCGCTCGAGCTCCTCCTCCTGCTCGCGGACGCGCTCGGAGATCGCCGTCAGCGTGGGGCGCGGCGGCTGCCCGTCGCTCGGGATGCTCCCCCGGTCGACATGGTCGATCAGCCCCGCGACGCGCACCATGAAGAACTCGTCGAGGTTCTTGGCGTAGATGGCGGCGAACTTGACTCGCTCGAGCAGGGGCTGGGCCGCGTCCGCGGCGAGCTCCAGCACGCGCCCGTTGAACTCGAGCCAGGAGAGCTCGCGGTTGAGGTAGAGCGTCGGGTCCTCGAGGTCGACGGCGACCGGCGCCTCGGGCAGGATCCGGGCCATCAGGCGGTCACCCGGGCCGTCGCGATCAGCCGCATCTGGTCGGGGCGCAGCAGGAACCGCAGCTCGCACCCGCCCGGGCGCAGCGTCGTCACGTCGACGAGCGCAAGGCCGCTCTTCGGCATCGCCACCCGGGCCCCGGTGAGGTAGCGCACGAGGCCGGAGAGGTCCGGCTCGTGGCCGACCAGCAGCAACGCCCGTTCCGCGCCGTGGAGCTCGATCAGGGCGGCGAAGGCGCCGGGGTCGAAGCCGGGTCGGAGCCGTCGCTCCCGCACCAGCTCGACGTCGAGCATGGCGGCCACCGGGCGGGCCGTGTCGAGCGCCCGACGGTACGGGCTGGTCAGCACGAGCGACGGTGCGAGCCCCATCTGGGCCATCGCCCGCGCCGCGAGCCGTGCCTCGTCGTGCCCGTCGTCCGTCAGCCGCCGGTCGGCATCCGCGTCGCCCGTCGGCGGGGCATCCTCGGCGCTCGCGTGACGGAGAAGCAGGAGCTGCACGACGCGGAAGTCTAGCGGGGGACGCCCCACTGTCCCGGGACGCGACCGAGACCCGGGTCCGGTCCCCACGGGCGTATCCAGTTCTTCACCGCACCGTCACCGGCCGTGCACCCACGGGCGGCCGGCGGCCGCCCATGCTGCCGTCGCCCGCCTGACCCGACGAAAGGCATTCCCTGTGCTCGAGACCTTCACCGGACGCCGCTCGCGTCTCGGGATCATCTGTGCGATGGCCGGACTCACGCTGACCACCGCGGCCTGCGGCGGCGGTCGTGACGCCGACGCGGCCGCGCCTGCGGCCGACTCAGCGGCGACGAGCGCGGCGGGCGACGCCGGGGCAGGTTCGACGCAGGCCCTGTCGGGTTCGATCACGGCCGACGGCTCGAGCACCGTCGCGCCGCC
>CADCWC010000079.1 GCA_902806305.1 uncultured Thermoleophilia bacterium
GCGGCCTCGACGTACGGGCGGCGATGGCCGGGCGTCGCATTCGTCTTGTCGACGACGAACGGCTGGCCCGTCTCGAGGCACAGCTCGAGGAAGCGGCGCTCGCGGTGCTCCGTGCGCAGCAGGTCGCGGCTGATGCGCACGTGGGTGTCCGAGAAGCGGTCGCGGAAGAACGAGGTCTTCCCGCTGGCCTGGATGCCGCACAGGACGACGGCCTGCATCTCAGCGGCCGAGCACGCGAGCCAGGACCTCGGCCTCGGCGGCCCAGCGCGCGTCCCGCAGTCCGCGCAGGTACGCCCTCGTGAGCCGCAGCGAGACGAGGCCGGCGCGCGTCGCGGGGCCGAAGTGCCCGCGGACGAGCGGCTGCGCCCACGCGCGGTCGTCCTCGAGGAGGGACCAGCGCGCGGGGCGCGAGCCGCTGTAGTCCCGCAGGAAGGTGCGGCTCAGCCACGGCTCGTCCGGGAGGTCCTGCCGGCCCTGCGCGCGCCCGAGGGCCTCCGCCACCGGCGGCTCGAGGTCCTCCGGCGTGAGGTCCGCCCCGTGCCTGCCCTCGACGCCGTTGAGCGGGTTGTGCGTGAGCGGCGTTCCTGGCACGCCGGAGACCGTACGCGCGTTCTCGGGCCAGGCGGGTCGGGTAGCGCGGGCGTATGGCGGTGGGCAAGCCCGAAGGGTCGGTCCGGGTCCCGGCGGTCCCGCCGGCCGACGACGTCCCGAACGGCTCCCACGCCCCCTCCCCTCGGCACCCCGACAGCGCTGCCGCCACGCCGGCGGCCGCTCCGCGCGACCCCGCCGGCCCGCTCACGCCCGCGTGGCTGCGGGCCTCGTCGGAGTGGACCTGGCGGCTGCTCCTCGTCGGCTTCGGCGTCGTGGCGCTGCTCTACGCGCTCGGCTTTCTGCGCGTGGTCGTCCTGCCGGTGATCGTGGCGCTCCTGCTCACGACGCTGCTGCTGCCGCCCAAGCGCTGGCTCAGCGACCGCGGGATGGGCGACGCCCTGGCGACGTCCCTGACGATGCTCGGGGCGCTCGTGCTGATCGGCCTCCTGGGCACCGCGATCGCCCCGACGATCGGCGGGCAGATCGACGAGCTGCGCGCCGGGATCGAGGAGGGCGTGCGCGAGGCGACGGGCATCCTGGCCGAGCGGCCGTTCAACCTGTCGCGCGCCGACCTCGACGCGCAGGTCGACACCGCGCTGGACCGGCTGCGCGAGAACTCCGGGACGGTCACCCGCGGGGTCACCGAGGGCGTGGTCATCCTCGGCGAGGTCATCACCGGGCTCATCGTGGTGGTCCTGCTGACCTTCTTCTTCCTCAAGGACGGCCCGGGCATGTGGGGCTGGCTCGTCGGACTGTTCGCCGGCCACCACCGGCGGGGCGCGGACGAGCTCGGCTCGCGGATCTTCGCGACGCTCTCGGGCTACGTGCGCGGCATCGCGCTCGTCGGCCTCGTGGACGCCGTGCTCATCGGGATCGCGCTGTTCGTCCTCGGCGTGCCACTCGTTGTGCCGCTCATGATCCTCACGTTCCTCGGGGCCTTCCTGCCGCTCGTCGGCGCCTTCCTCGCCGGGCTGGCCGCCGTGCTCATCGCACTGGTGTTCAACGGCCTCGTGGCCGCGCTGCTGATCCTCGCCGCGATCGTCGTCGTCCAGCAGCTCGAGGGCCACGTGCTCTATCCCGTGCTCATGAGCAAGACGGTGCACCTGCATCCCGCGGTCATCGTGCTGGCGCTCGCCATCGGCGGGATCGTCGCGGGGATCATCGGCGTGTTCCTCGCCGTCCCCCTCGCCGGCGTGGTGTCGACGGTCCTGAGCTACGTGCGCGACGAGCCGCCGCCCGAGCCGCCGCTGGCGCCGGTCGAGGCCGAGGCCGTCCCCGGGTGACGCGGGCTACGGGCCGCCGGGCGGCGGGATCTCCCCCGAGCCGCGGCGGATCATGCGGGTCGGGACGACGACCTGGCGGGATCGGCCCGGCAGGCCGTCGAGGCGCTCGAACAGGAGCTGCGCGGCGCGCAGCCCGATCTCGCGGGGGTCCTGCGCGACCACCGTGATCGCCGGTTCGACGAGGTCGCCGAACGTGACGTCGTCGAAGCCGACGTGCGCGACTGCGTGGTGGACGCCGAGCGCATGCAGCACCCGCACGACCTCCACCGTGATGAGGTTCTGCGCGGAGAACAGGGCGGTGGGCGGATCGGGGCCGGCGAGCAGCTCGGTGGCCGCGCGGCCCGCCTGAAGCCCGCCGCTCCCCGCATGGCGCACGAGCCACGGGTCGTGTGCGAGGCCGCCCGCGGCCAGGGCGTCGCGGTAGCCCGCCAGGCGCTCGGCCGCGGTGAAGAGGTCCGCGCGATCGCCGATGAAGCCGATCCGCCGATGCCCGCCCGCGACGAGCTGGTCGACCGCCGCGCGGGCGCCCGCCCGGTTGTCGCTCACGACCGTGTCGGCGTCGAGGAACCCCGGCGGGCGGTCGACGAACACGAACCGCACGCCGTGGGCCTGCTCGTCGGCGAGGTAGCCGTGGTCGTCGGGGGACGGGGCGATGATCAGGCCGTCGACGTTGCGGGCGGCGAAGGCGGCCGCCAGGCCCCGCTCGCGCTGGGGGTCCTCGTCCGAGCTCCCTGTGAAGGTCAGGTAGCCCCGTTCCCGCGCGACGTCCTCGATCCCGCGGTGGACGGCGGAGAAGAACGGGTTGGCGACGTCCTCGAGGATGAGACCGATGCTCGCCGTGATCCCGTCGGCCCGGCGCAACGCGCTGGCGGCCGCGTTGTGGCGGTAGCCGAGCATGCGGGCCGCATCGTGCACGCGCGCGGCGAGCGCGC
>CADCWC010000080.1:0-2352 GCA_902806305.1 uncultured Thermoleophilia bacterium
CCGACGCGCCGCTCGACCGCCGTGTCGTCGTGGAGACCGCGATGGCGATGGTCGACGTCATCCGCGCCGACGAGCTCTCGCGCCTGTCGGTGTGCGCCGACGAGCGCTGCGGCGGCCTCGTCCTCGACCTGTCGCGCAACCGGTCGCGACGCTTCTGCAGCACGACCTGCACCAATCGCAACGCCGTCGCGGCGTACCGCGCCCGAGCCCGCGGCGACGCGGGCCCCTGACGCTCACGCCCGACGGCTACGCGGTCACGGGGGGTCGCAGAGCCAGGGGTGCCGGGTGTACGCTGCCGTGCGGCGCCCAGCGCATGACGAAGCACCATCACTCTCGGCAAGCCGACTTCAACAAGACACTCGACGGCCTGCTCGAGCTGTCGGTCCTCCTGGCCGACGACATGGCGCGCGACCTCCAGCGGCGCGGCCTGACCCGCTCGCGGACGCATGTGGTCTGGCTCGTCCACCACCGCGGGCCGATGACCCAGCGCGCGCTGGCGGACGCCACCGGCGTGAGCGCGCGCAACGTGACGGGGCTGGTCGATGGCCTGGTCGACACGGGCTTCGTGACGCGTGAGCCGCATCCCTCGGACCGCCGGGCCACGCTCATCACCCTCACCGAGCGCGGCACCGCGACCGCCGACGAGCTCGTCCGCGAGCAGGCCGTGCTCGCTCGGGCCCTGTTCGGTGACCTGCCGGACGCCCGGTTCGACCAGTTCAGCTCGGGCCTCGAGCACGTCGTGGGCGTGCTTCGCCGCCTCATCGACGAGGCGTCGTAGGCACTGCGGGTCAGGTCCGCCCGTAGAGCCGCGCGGTGAGCGGCGCGAAGACCGCGACGAGCACAAGCGCCTCACCGAGGACGAGCAGGACGTCCGCGGCCTCGGCGGCTCCGCCGAGCAGCCCGCGGACCGCCGTGATGAGGTGCGAGGCGGGATTGAGCTCGACGAAGGTCTGCAGAACGCCGGGCAGGGTCGCCGGGTCCACCAGCGCGTTGCTGAGGAAGATCAGGACGAACATCGCGGTCATCGCCGTGCCCTGCAGCGCGGTGGGACTGCGGACGAGCAGCCCGGCGGTGGTGAAGACCCACGACAGCGCGAAGGCGAAGACGATGACCAGGATCAAGCCGGCGACCACACCGAGCATTCCGCCCTCCGCCTCGTAGCCGAGCACGACGCCCATGAGGACGACGACCGTGCCGGCCAGGACGTAGCGCAGCGCGTCGGCCAGCACGGACCCGACGAACGGCGCCGGCTGCCAGATGGGCAGCGACCTGAACCGGTCGACGACGCCCGTCGTGCGGTCGGCGCTCAAGGTCAGCCCCGACGTCAGGGAGGTGAAGAGCACCGCCTGGACGAGGATCGCGAGAAGCAGGAACTGCAGGTACGCGCCGGACGATCCACTGATCGCGCCGCCGAAGAGGTACGTGAACAGGACGAGGAGTACGACCGGCCCGATCGTCACGTCGATGAGCTGCTCGGGCACGCGACGGACCTTCAGCAGCCCACGCCAGCCGAAGGCGGCACAGGTCGACAGCACGCCGGGCGCCGCGGGCCGCGGCCCGGTCGCCAGGACGTCGCGCATCGCGTCACAGCCGGCCGGCGACGCGCTCATGCGGCCGGGACTCCTGCGTCGGCGGCGTGGTCGCCAGTGGGCACCGGTTCCCCCGTGAGCGTCAGAAAGACCTCGTCGAGGCTGGGCTGTCCGAGTGAGAAGGACGCGATCGGGTGCCTTGCGCGGGCCAGGTCCCCCAGCGCGGCGGCGACCGCCTCGGCGTCGTCGGTGCGCGCGCTCAGGACGGCGGGATCGCGGTCGCGCACGATCTCCGTGCCGAGCGTCCGTCCGAGGACGGCGGCGACCGCCTCGCGCTGCTCGGGCTCGGCGACCCGGACGCGGAGCCTGCCGGACCCGACGGCGGCCTTGAGGTCGCCCGGCGTGCCCTCGGCGATCACGCGGCCGCGATCCATGACCGCGATGCGGTCGGCGAGCGCGTCGGCCTCCTCGAGGTACTGGGTGGTCAGGACGACGGTCGTCCCGGCGGCCACCAGCGCGCGGACGATGCCCCAGACCTCGTTGCGGCTTCGGGGATCCAGGCCGGTCGTCGGCTCGTCGAGCACCAGGAGCTGCGGCGTCACGACGATGCTCGCGGCGATGTCCAGGCGACGGCGCATCCCGCCCGAGAACGTCTTGACCTGGCGGTCCGCCGCGTCGGCCAGCCCGAACGCGGAGAGCAGTTGCACGGCCCTGGCGGCCCGTGACCTGCCCAGCCCGAGCAGCCAGCCGAGGAGCTCGAGGTTCTGGCGCGCCGAGAGGTCCTGATCGACCGACGCGTACTGGCCGGTCAGCGCGATTGGGG
>CADCWC010000080.1:2362-2798 GCA_902806305.1 uncultured Thermoleophilia bacterium
CGCGCCGTACGTCGTGTCCCAGGACCCGCGCCTCCCCGCTGTCGGGGGACAGCAGGGTCGCGAGGATCCGGATCGTGGTGGTCTTCCCCGAGCCGTTCGGCCCGAGGATCCCGTACACGCCTCCGCGCGGGATGCGCAGGTCGAGCCCGTCGACGGCCGCGACGTCACCGAAGCGACGGACGAGCCCGTGGGTCTCGACGGCGAGCGGCTCGGTGGCGGCCATGGGGCCCGCCGCTGCCGTGGTCTGCGCCTGCTCGACCCGGATGCTCATGCCATGAGTGTAGTACATCATGAAGCATACTCACGACGTGGGTCGCGCAGCGAGCCGCAGGATCACGTCCGCGGGCACGGACGGTCAACGGCTGTCAGCGCTCGAGCGTGGTCAGGAAGTCGTGGAACGCCTTGTGGGTGCGCGCAGCGTCGCCGGTCGCGTCGA
>CADCWC010000081.1 GCA_902806305.1 uncultured Thermoleophilia bacterium
CGCCCGCCCCGCGCGGCGCGCCGCTACTTCGGCATCGGCAGCTGCATCAGCGGCATCGCGCCGCCCGACACCTGCGGCATCTTGCCGTCCCACCGCTTGGCCATCTCGTACTGCACGAGGTTGGGCGTCAGGCTCTGCGCGAGCAGCTGGTTCGCCCGCGCCTGCGCCTCGGCCTCCGCGGTGATCGCCTTGGCGCGGCCCGCCGCCTTGATCGAGTCGCCGCGCGCCTGGAACTCGTTCTTCTGCAGCTCGTTCTGCGCGGTGAGCGCCTGCTGCTGCATCACGTTCTTGGTGTTGATCGCCTCGATCACGGTCTGCGGCGGGCGCAGCTCGTTGATCGTGAACTGCTTCACCTCGATCCCGTAGGGCGAGAGCCGCTTCTCGAGCAGCAGCCGCGCGGTGTTCGTCGCCTCGGCCTTGCGCGGCCCGATGATGTCGGCGATCGGCAGCGCGCCCACCACCTCCTGCAGCGCCTGGCGCACCGCCTGCTTCACGTAGCCGTGCTGGATCGCGTCGATGTCGGTGCGGAAGGTCTCGTAGAGCCGCGGGACGCGCGCCGGCTCGAGCTCGAACGACATCGACACGTCCATCGAGATCGGCTGCCCCTCGACCGAGTTCACGTTGATCTCGTCGTTCCCCCGCGCGCCGCCCCCCGCCCCGCGCCTGAGCTCCAGCGTCTGCATGAACGTGGGGTACTCGACGATCGCGCTGAGGAGCGGGTTCCGCAGCTGGAGCCCCGGGCCGAGCGGCTTGGGGTCGACCCCGCCGCCGGTGCGGTGGATCAGGATCCCCACGTGCCCGGGGTTGATGTAGGTGACGGTGCTCGGCAGGAACATCAGGACGATCGCGACGCCCGCGACCACCGCGAGCACCCGCTTCATGGTCTGCGCCCCCGGGGCGCGCACCGCGCTGCCCACCGTGCCGAACCGACCGCTAATCGAGCTGGCCATTCATCGTCTCCTGGAAGCACACCGGACACACGCGGGAGCCGTCGGACAGCGGCACCATCGCCTTCGCGTCCTGCGCGCCGTGAATCGGGCAGGTGAGCTCCGCGGCGCCCAGGAGGCGCCGGCGGTGCTGAAGCCGGCGCGCCACCCGCCCGAGCGGGGTGACGTGCCACAGCCCCCATAGCACAAGGGCGCCCGCCGTCGCGAGCAGTGCGACGAACAAGACGCCTTCGATGATGATGGGAAGCATTGCGATTGATCCGACGATGGACGTGACCCGAAAGTTTCGAAGGTCCGCCCGGCCCGGCCCCGGCGCAACCACCGGTCGCCCCCGCCGACGCGGCGCGGATTGTAACGGGCTGCGGCCTCAGCCGGTCGCAGATGTTGTTGATTAGCAAAACCGAATGTAGTGTCTGAACCCTGGCTGCTCACCTCGCGGTCGACGTCGTTGCGGGTTTGTCTGTCGTGTCGTAACTGGCCGCCGTCGCGGGCCGGGAGGTCGTATGAATCGTCGTTCGTTCGTCGCTGTACCCCTCGCCGCCCTCGCGGTCGCTGCCGTCTCTTCGTGCGGCGACCCCGTCCTCCCCACCTCCCCCCGCGTCGCCCCGCCGACGCAGCCGCACGCCGACGTCGCCCCCGGCGGCCGCACCGGCACCTGGTCGCCGCTGATCAACTGGCCGCACGTGCCGGCCCACATGATCGGCCTGCCCGACGGCAAGGTCATCACCTGGACGAGCGGCGACGCCGACCACTCCCACCACACGGACAACGTCCACGTGTGGGACCCGGCGAACCCGGGCGCCTTCAAGCACGTCCCGAACAACACGGCCGACGTCTTCTGCGCCGGCCACTCGTTCCTGCCGAACGGCGACCTCATGGTCGCGGGCGGGCACGTGACCGTCGACGTCGGGGTGAGCGACGCGAACATCTTCAACTGGCAGAGCGGTACCTGGGGGCGCGCGACCACGATGAACGGTGCGCACTGGTACCCGAGCAACGTGACGCTCGCGAGCGGCGAGATCGCCACCGTCGGCGGGTACGACGAGACCGGGGCGCACAACCTGATCCCGGAGGTCTGGACCGGCTCCGGGTGGCGGGCGCTGACGAGCGCCCCGCTTCCGACCGGCACGAGCGACGTCGCGTGGTACCCGTGGGTCCATCTCGCGCCCGACGGTCGCGTGTTCAAGTCGGGGCCGGATCGGGTCTCGCACTTCCTGAGCACCGGCGGCACCGGCAGCTGGACGAGTCACCACCAGAGCAACTCCGGCGACCGCGAGCAAGGGTCGTCCGTGATGTACCTCCCGGGCAAGGTGCTCATCGTTGGCGGCGGCGGGGGCACCGACAACAGCCTGGTCGGCCCAACCGCCACGGCTGAGACGATCGACCTGAACACCGGCGCGGCCTGGGTGCCGACCGGGTCGATGGCGCGCGCCCGCCGTCAACTCAACGCCACGCTGCTGGCGGACGGCAAGGTGCTCGTCACCGGGGGCTCGAGCGCGAAGGGGTGGAGCAACGTGGCAGGTGCCGAGTACACCGCCGAGCTGTGGGACCCCGCGACCGGGGCGTGGACGACGCTCGCCCCGATGTCCATCGACCGGCTGTATCACTCCACGGCCGTGCTCCTGCCGGACGCGCGGGTGCTGGTCGCGGGCGGCGAGGACAACTTCCTGGTCGGGAAGAAGCTCAACGCCGAGGTGTTCACCCCGCCGTACCTGCTGAATGCCGACGGGTCGCCCGCGACGCGACCGACCATCACCGCGGCGCCGACGGGAAGCATCGGCTACGGCCAGACGTTCGCGATCCAGACGCCTGATGCGCAGAGCGTGTCGAAGGTCACGATCGTCCGGCTGAGCGCGGTCACGCACACGTTCAACCAGAACCAGCGGTTCGACACGCTGACGTTCACGAAGAGCGCGGGCGCCCTGAGCGCACAGGCCCCGGCGAGTGCGACGCTCGCACCCCCGGGCCACTACATGCTGTTCGTGCTCAACGCCGCGGGCGTTCCGTCGGAAGCCAAGGTGGTCCAGATCGGCGGCGCCGGCTCCACCACGTCGGAGCCGCTGCCTGCGGCGCCGTCGGGCTTGGCCGCGACGGCGACCAGCCACTCGACCGTGCAGCTCACCTGGGCCGATAACTCGGCCACCGAGAATGCCTTCCACGTGCAGCGCTGCCAGGGCACCGGCTGCACCAGCTACCAGGACATCGCCACGCTCGACGCGAACGTGACGAGTTATCTGAGCGTGGGGCTGGCACCGAGCACCAGCTACTCGTTCCGCGTCCGCGCGTCGAACAGCGGCGGCTCGTCGTCCCACTCGACCGAGGCAACGGTCACGACGCTGGTTGCCCCGCCCCGCGCGGCGCCGGCGGTGTTGCGCAACTACGACTCGGGCAAGTGCATCGACGCCGGCGGCGCCCAGGGGGCCGGCGCGCCGGCCATCCTCGCCACGTGCACGTCCGCGAGCTCTCAGCTCTGGTCCGTGCCGCCGGCGAACGTGCTGGGCGAGGTCCGCGTGGGCGACGCGCTCTGCCTCACGGTGAACGGCCCGGGGAACAACGGCGACGCGGTCGTCCTGCAGCCCTGCAGCGGCCAAGCGGCGCAGCAGTGGACCCTGACCGGCACGACCGCCGGGGAGCTCCGGGGGCTGAACGCCAAGTGCATCGGACCAGACGGCGCCTCGTCGGCGGACGGCACGCGGCTCATCGTGTGGGTGTGCGACAAGAGCCTGAACCAGCGGTGGACGGCGGGCGCGAGCAGCGAGCCCCCGCGTCCCGCACCCGTGCCCCTGACGAACAACGACTCCGGCAAGTGCATGAGCGTGCTGGGGGGCAGCACGGTCTCCGGGACGGCGACTGTGATCGCCACCTGCGCGGGATCGGCGAGCCAGCAGTGGTCCGTGCCCGCGGCCGGCACCGCCGGGGAGGTCCGCGTCTACGGCACGATGTGCCTCACGGTGAACGGGGGTGGGAACAACGGAGACGGCATCGTCGCCGCGACGTGCGCGGGGCAGACCGGCCAGCTGTGGACGCACACCAGCACGCAGAGCGGGGAGCTCAGGAGTCCGAATGGCAAGTGCATCGGCCCGGACGGCGCCGCCACAGCCGACGGCACGCGCCTGATCCTCTGGTTCTGCGACGGCGGGGCGAACCAGCGGTGGACGTCGGCCGCGGCGGTCCCCGACCAGCCGCCGGTGGCCGCGTTCACCCACGGCTGCAGCGCGCTGACGTGCAACTTCGACAGCGGCGGCTCGAGCGACGACAAGGGAGTCACGAGCCGGAGTTGGGCATTCGGCGACGCCACCACCGCCGGGAACGTCGTCACCGCGACGAAGACGTACGGGGCCGCCGGCACGTACAACGTGACGCTCACGGTGACCGACGCGAGCGGGCAGACGAACGCGCAGACGAAGGCGGTGACGGTGACCGCGCCCGGCATCGCGCTCGCCGCCCGGGGGTACAAGGTGAAGGGCGCGCCGAAAGTGGATCTCACCTGGACCGGCGCCACGACGAGCGTGGACGTCTACCGCAACGGATCGAAAGTGGCGACCGTCGCGAACACGGGCAGCTACACCGACAATGTCGCCGCCAAGGGAGGCGGAACGTTCAAGCACAAGGTGTGTGACGCGGGCACGACGAGGTGCTCCAACGAGACGAGCGTGACGTTCTGAGCTCGCCGCACGTCGACGGCGCAGCGAGGGTCGCGACGGCACACCGATGACGGCAGGGCACGCAGTGGCACAGTGGCGGGCGCTCGGTTGGGAGCGCCCGCCACTGTGCATGAGCGTCGGGTGCCCCGACGGCGGCGGCTCGGCGCGGCGACTCCCGACGCGTGGTCCACACACTCCCGACCATCTCACCCAGCGCATGCACAGTCACCTCGTCCGGGCGCGCCGCGCCCGTCGCTGCTGTAGGAACGGCGGCTCGTGAGCGCGGGCGGATCGAGCGCCGCCGTCAGGGTGGCCGTCGTGGTGCCCGCCTACAACGCCGAGCGCTTCGTCGCCCGCGCGATCGCGTGCGCGCTCGGCCAGACCCTAGGTGACGTTCACGTCGTGGTCGTCGACGACGGGTCGACCGACGGCACGGTCGCTGCGGCCCGGAGCGTGCGCGATCCGCGCGTCACCGTGGTGAGCACGCCCAACCAGGGCGCCGCGAGCGCTCGCAATGCGGGGGCCGCCGCGGCCCCAGCGGCGCCGTACGTCGCGTTCCTGGACTCCGACGACGAGTGGGATGCCGGGAAGCTCGAAGCGCAGGTCCGGTACCTCGACGCGCACCCCGACATGGTCGCGGTGGGGTGCCTCATGCGATACCTGTCGACGACGGGCCGACCGCTCGCGGGCGCCACGGGGCAGGAACTCGGCGACGCCGACCAGCGGGCGGTCGCGCGCGGCGAGCTGCTCCCGTTTCCGCTCTCCAGCATCGTCGTCCGCCGGTCTGCGTTCGACGCGGCAGCGGGGTTCGACCCGTGCTTCCGCCACGCAGGCGCCGAGGACCTCGACCTGATGGCGCGCCTCGCCAATCACGGGCTGCTCGCGTGCGTTCCCCAGGTCCTCGGCTCGTACCGCATCCACCCGTCGAGCGCGATGGCCCGGCATCGCGCGCGGATCAACGCCGAGGCTCGCTTCGTCCGGCAGCGGCTCGCGGCGCGAGCGGACGGACGCGACCTGACGTGGGCCGACTTCGCCGGGGCGGACCGACGATCGCTCGGCGAGCAATGGCAGACGCACGTCGAGTCGCTGTACCGGGGCGCGGCGGTGTGGTACAGCGAGGGGCGCATCGTCCGCAGCCTCGCGCATCTCGCGCTCGCCGCCCTGATCGGCCCGCGGTACACGCTCACGCGGCTCTACCGCCAGCAGCTCGGCCGCGGACGGTGAACGCGCTCGCGGTCGTCATCGTCAACTACAACACTCGGGGGTGCCTGCGCGCGTGCCTCAAGAGCGTGCTCGCCGAGCGGCCCGGCGAGGTCGTCGTCGCGGACAACGGCTCGACCGACGGGAGCGCCGAGATGGTGCGCCGTACCTTCCCGCGCGTGGTGCTGCGCGTCGACCCCTCGAACCCGGGGTACGGCACTGCGTGCAACCGCGCGATGACCCTGTGCTCCGCGCCGTACGTGCTCCTCCTCAACAGCGACACCGCGCTCCGACCCGGGGCGGTCGCCGCGCTCACGGCGTACCTCGACGCACACGCTCGCGCCGGCGTGGTGGGACCGCGCCTCGTCAATCCGGATGGCACGCTGCAGCCGTCGATCCGCCGGTTCCCGACGCCACTCTTCCCGGGCTTCAAGCACGCGCCGCCGCACGCGCTCGCCGACCGCCTGCCGATGGCGCGCACGCACCCGCTGAGCCCGTGGTCGCATGCCCAGCCGCGGCGGGTGCCGTGGGTGGTCGGCGCGGCCATCGCCGTGCGCCGCACGGCGTTCGAGGCGGTGGGCGGGTTCGACGAGTCGTTCTACATGTACTGGGAGGAGGCGGACCTGAGCTTCCGCATGCGCGCGGCCGCATGGGAGACCCATTTCGCGCCGGCGGCCGAGGTGGTGCACGCGGGCGGTGCGAGCACCAGGCAGTACCGCGCCGAAATGCACGCGCAGCTCTTCCTCAGCATGCTCCACTACCACGAGCGCCGCCTCACCGGGGCGCCCCTGGCCGTCGCCCGCCAGGTGGTGCGCCTGCACGCGGCCGCCCGCTACGTGCGCGACTCCGTCCGCCTGGGCCTCGCCCGCGACGACGATAGCCGGAAGGAGCTCGCCAGAGTCATCGCCGAGCGGCGACGGGTGCTGGCACGCACCGGATCGCGCGGCGCGTGACCGGCCGGCGCGGGCCGACGCCGCCGGACGGGTCGTGGCCCGCCGACAGGTGCGACGCAACGGCGCCCGACCCTTCGGTTCTCGCGCCAGACCCGACGCCCGCGCACTCCGCGTCCGTGTTCGAGCTGCTGCACCCCGATGGTCCGCCGGCGCGCTGCGCGATCTGGGGGGACGCATGCCCCGACGCGCTCCGACCCGAGCGGTTACGGCCCCGCGGTGCCCCGGTGGACGTGATCGTCCTCGCGCCGGCGCCGCACGAATTCGCCGAACCGGGATGGCTCGAGGACGCGGCGGCGGGCGCCGCCGCGGTGCTCGCGCCCGACGGCCTAGTGTGCCTGATCGCGCCGAGGCGCGCGCGCCGGCGCGCGCGCGGCCTGCTGCGCGACGCGGGACTGGCTGTCGCGGAGCCGCCGCTGATCCACGTGCCCACATGGACCTCCGATCACCACGTCTTCCAGCTCACAGCCGACGCCGCCCGCTTCGCGGGTCGGGAGGTGTTCGGCGGCCGGTCGTGGAAGAAGCGGGTGGCGCCGCTCGCCCTGGAGCGCGCTGCGGCGGGGCGGCTGCTCGCCGGCGCACTCCGGCACGTGACCGAGGTCGCACGTCGCCCCGGTGGGCGGCCGCTGTTCGAGTGGCTCCTTCGGCTCGGGGAGCAGGGCGCGACGCCGCCTGGCACCGTGATCGTTCGGGTGCGGCGCCGCGCGTCGCGCGCGACGGCACTGCTCCACCGCGTGGAACCCGGCGGAGTACGCTCGGAGCTGCTGGCCAAGCTTTCGCTGCGCGACGTGTCGGGGTCCGGGTGGCCGCGTGACACCGAGCGGATCGAGCGGTTCGGCGCGGGTGCGGCGCGCGCGGGGGCGCAGGTTCCACGGGCATCGCGGGCGCAGACCATCGGCGGCCACCCGGTGCTCGTGCAGACCCGCCTGCCGGGGCGCCCCGCCGCCACGATCATCGCGGAGAGCCCGACACGCGCGGCCGCGGTGATGGAGCAGGTCGCGGCGTGGCTGGCAGTCTGGAACCGTGCCACGGTCCGCGTGTGCCCGGCCGACGCCGCGTTGTTCGAGCGCGAGATCACATCCCACGCCGCGCTCGTCGTGCCGCGCCTCGCCGGCGGGCAGGCGTACCACGACTGGCTGGCGCACTCGTGCGCGGGGCTGGCCGGGGAGCCGATGCCGCAGGTCGTCGCGCACGGCGACCTCACGATGGCGAACGTCGTCGTCGACGACCGCGGCGGCATGGGCGTGGTCGACTGGGAGACCGCGCACGACCGAGCGCTCCCCCTCGGCGACGCGTTCTACGCGCTCGCAGACGCCGCGGCGGCCACCAATCGCTATGCTGACCGCGTCGGGGACTTCGTCGCCTGCTTCGACCGGCCCGGCGGGCGGGCCGACCACGTGGGGCGGCTCAGCGTCCGCGTCGCCGTCGCGGCCCGGGCCACACCGGCGGTGATGCTGCTCGCCTTCCACGCCTGCTGGTTGCACCACGCGGCGAACGAGGAACGCGACGCAGGTGCCGGTGGCGACCGGCCGTTCCTCGGGATTCTGCAGTGGATCGCGGACCGTCATCGAACGTGGCGGCCGCGGGGGTGGGGGTGAGCCCGAGGCGACGATGCGCCGCCGACGCCGGCGGGGCGGGGGCGAGCGACGTGGAGGCGGCCCCATCGCGTCGCGTGCTAGTGCTCAGCCCCTTCCCGCCGCGCCTGGACGCTACGCACGGTGGCGCGCGGGCGATCGCAACCACGCTCGACGGCCTGTCACGTCACCACCGCGTCGCCGTGCTCTACCTCCAGCGCGTCGGCGAGGCGCCGATCGACGCCGCGCTGGAGGCGCGATGCGATCTCGCCACCGCGGTTCCCGTGGGGGGCGAAGGCACGTCGCGCTGGCGGCACCGCGCCCGCGTCGCCGGGGCGCTTTGCCGTGGCGCACCGCTCTGGGTGGCTCGCTGCTGGAGCCCGGCCTTCGCCGACGTGCTCCGGCGCGCGGTGGTGGAATGGCGCCCGGACGTCGTGCAGGCCGAGCTCCACGTCATGGGCCAGTATCTGCGGCTCGTCGAGGGGGGCGCCGCCGTGCGCGTGCTGACCGAGCACGAGGCGAGCACCTTCGCCGCCGGTGGCTCCCGACCGTCGCTCCGAGCGGCCGAGGCGTGGGCGTGGGCACGGTACGAGCGCGCCGTGGTGGCGGCGGCCGATGCGGTGGTCGTCTTCACGGAGCGCGACGCCCGGGCGGCCGCGCGGCTCGCCGCCGGCACGCCGGTTAGCGTCATCCCCCTCGACGTCCCCGTGCCCGCGCGTGCCAGCGACCCATTGGGCGCCGACCCCGCCAGCCTGCTCTTCGTGGGGAACTTCATGCACCCGCCGAACGTGGACGCCGTCGGGTGGCTGGTTCGCGAGATACTGCCGCTGGTGCGGGCACGCTGCCCGCGCGTGACGCTCCAGATCGTGGGCGACAACGTGCCCGCCTCGGTGCGGGTACTCGCCGCCGACCACGTGAACGTGGTCGGCCCGGTCGCGGACCTCGGTCCCTACTACGACCGCGCGGCCGTCGTGGTCGCGCCGATCCGGCTCGGCGGCGGGATGCGCGTGAAGGTGCTCGAGGCGCTCGCGGCGGGGAAGGCGGTCGTCGCGACGTCGCTGGCGGCCGACGGGTTGTCGGCGACGACGTCGAAGCAACTGGTGCTCGCCGACTCGGCGGGATCGTTCGCCGCGGCCGTCGCCGAACTCGCCTCGTCCCCGCGGCAGCGCGATGCGCTCGCGGCGCGCGCGCGCGCGTGGGCGTGCGCGCATCTCGGCGGAGCGCGGCAGGCGCACGCCTACGGCGCCCTCTACGAGCGGCTCGTCGCCGGCGCGGTCCGCACGCGCGACGAGCGGGGGCGCCGCCTCGATCGTAGCTCCCCGCCGACGCGGACCTAACGCGCGTGCCACACGAGCGAGCTGCGCCCGGCGCGTGTCGCGCAGCCGACGCCCGGCGGTCACTTGTTCGACCACGTCTCCGGTCATATGATGGGCGACACGGCGGCCCGTGCGCGCTGCCAGGTCGGGGCCCCGGTTGCGTGCGCGCCGGCGCACCGGTCGCGGCCACCATTCCCCGCGACGTGCCGCGCGGGTCACCGCGTGCCGGGCCGGTGACGCGATCACCGCGCGGGCACGCCGTGCCGTGTGCCGGATCGAACCTCGGCACTCCACCGTCTCTCGGGACCCCTGCGTGATCGACCTGACGGTGGTGCTCCGCGCACGAGGCGACTCCCGGCGGTTGCGCGACAGCCTGCGCGCGCTCGGCGATCAGACGTTGCCGGCGACGCGCGTCGAGGTGGTCATCGTTGGCGACGGGGCGGCACGCGCAGCCGCGTTCGCGGACGAGGTCCCGTTTGTGTTGCGCATCGGCGATCTGCCGGGCGCGACGCCCGCCGAAGGAGCCACCGGGTGGCTGCACCTCGCCCGCGGCCGGTACTGCCTGTTCCTGGACGACGACGTGGCCGCCTCGCCGGGGTTGCTCTCGGCCCACGTCGACGCGCACGGCGGACGGGAGGACACGATTGTCCTCGGCCGCATCTCGCCGGCGGCGGCGGCGCACGCCCTCGTGCGGTACGTGGTGGAGCAGTGCGACCAAGACCGCCGCCGGGCCGCCGAGGGCGGTCCCGCACCGCGCTTCGTGGACTGTGAGTGGGGAAACCTCAGCGCGCCCAGCGCTGCGCTGCGCGACGCCGCCCAAGGTGCCGACGGGCTGCGCCGCGG
>CADCWC010000082.1 GCA_902806305.1 uncultured Thermoleophilia bacterium
GGCCGTCGCGAGCCCCTCGTCGGCGAGGTAGTCGCGCTCGGCGAGCAACCGCGCGAGCGCGCCGGCGTCGAGGACGGCGGCGCGCACCGCGGGCTCCGCGCCGCGCCGGGCCGCGGTCACCGCAGCACCGCCTCGTAGTCGGCCCACGTGTCGACGTCGAGCGGGACGGGACCCGTGACGGGCACGTCGACCACCGCATCGCCGCGCCGGTCCAGGAGCTTCCACACCGCCTTGTCGCCGTGAAGCTGGGCCAGCTCGGGGAAGATCTCGCGCCCGAAGGCCAGCGGGTGCCCGCGGCCGTCGTCGTACCGGCAGACGGCCAGGGCTGCGCCGTCGCGGCCGTCGACCAGGGCCCGCACGGTGGCGGGGGTCACCCCGGGCTGGTCGCCGAGCAGCAGCACGAGCACGTCGGCCCGCGGGTCGAGCGCCGCGACGGCGACGGCGATGGACGACGAGCAGCCAGCGCCGAAGGCCTCGTTGACGACCACCTCCGTCCCGGAGAGATCGACCTGCTCGCGCACGGCGTCCGCCCTGCCCCCGATGGCGCACACGAGCTGGTCGAAGCCGCAGGCGCGCGCGGTCCCGAGCGTGTGGTCCAGCAGGGTCGCCTCCCCGAACGGCAGGAGCTGCTTGGGCCGGCCGAGCCGCCGGGAGCCGCCCGCCGCGAGCACGAGGCCCGCGACGAACGGGCGCTCAGCTCGCGCCATGGTGGTGACAGCACCCCCCTGCCGCCTCGCCCTCCCCGGCATCGACGTGGGCGGGACCGGCCGCCCCGGCAGGCTCCGCCGGGCGGGGGGTCAGCGCCCGCCGCTCGCTGACGATCTCGGCGAGGATGGACACGGCGATCTCCTGCGCGGTCCGGGCGCCTATGTCCAGTCCCGCGGGCGAGTGCAGTCGTGCGCGCAGGGCGTCGGGCACGTCGAGGGCCCCGCGCACCGCGGCACCCCGCCGCGCGCTCGCCACGAGGGCGACGTACGGCACGCCGTCGGTCAGCGCCGCCGCCAGCGCCGCCTCCTCGTCGCGCCCGTGCGAGGCGACGACGAGCGCCGCCAGGTCGCCGCCGGGCTCGGCCGCGACCTCGAAGCCCATGCCCCGCCCGAGCTCGGCGAGCGCCCGGGCCACGGGCGCCTCGCCGACCACCGCGAGCCGCGGGGCCGGGAGCCGGGGCTGGAGAAAGATCTCCAGCCCGCCGCCGCTCAGGCACGGGTTGTGCGCCGTGACCGCCCCGTCCTCCTCGGCGTCCTCGCCGTCCGCGGGCTCGGGCGTCAGGCGCAGGAGCAGCGGCTCCCCCGTCTCGAGGACGCGGAGGGCGTGCAGGCGGACGCTCTCCTCCGCGCACACCCCGCCGACGAAGCCCTCGATCGTCCCGTCGGCCAGCACGAGCGCCGTGTCGCCCGGGCGCACGCTGGTCGGGCGCTGGACCCGCACGACCGTGGCCTGCACGTACGGGGCGCGCCTCGCGCCCAGCTCCGCCTCGCGGCCGGCGGACGCGACGGCGCTCATTGCGGCGGCACCCCCACGCCCTGCATCGCGTCCCACACGCGCGCGGGCGTGCACGGCATGTCGATGTGGTCCACGCCGTGGGTCTCGTGGAGCGCGTCGATGATCGCGTTGACGATCGCCGGCGGCGAGCCGACGGTCGGCGACTCCCCGACGCCCTTGGCTCCGATCGGGTGGTGGGGCGAGGGCGTCACCGTCTCCCCCAGCTCCCAGTCGGGCACCTCGACCGCGGTCGGGATCAGGTAGTCCATGAAGGACCCGCCGAGGCAGTTGCCCTGCTCGTCGAAGGCGATGAGCTCCATGAGCGCGATGCCGATCCCCTCGGCCAGGCCGCCGTGGATCTGTCCCTCGACGATCATCGGGTTGATCTTCGTGCCGCAGTCGTCCACCGCGATGAAGCGCCGCACCTTCACCATCGCCGTGCCCGGGTCGATGTCGACCACGCAGATGTACGCCCCGAACGGGAAGGTCAGGTTCGGCGGGTTGTAGACGACGGTGTCCTCGAGCATGCCCTCCACGCCCTCGGGCAGGTCGCCCGCCCCGTGCGCGGCCATGGCGATCTCCTGGATCGTCCTGCCCTGCGACGGGTCGCCGCGGACGAACCAGCGCCCCTGCTCCCACTCCAGGTCGTCCGGGGACGCCTCGAGCATCCCGCCCGCGATGAGCCGCGCCCGCTCGCGGAGCTCGCGCGCCACGAGCGCCGCCGCCGCGCCGGACACGGGCGTCGAGCGCGAGCCGTAGGTCCCCAGGCCGTACGGAGTGCGGTCCGTGTCGCCGTTGACGACCTCGATGTCCTCGGGCGGGATGCCGAGCTCCTCGGCGACGATCTGGGCGAACGTCGTCTCGTGGCCCTGGCCCTGGCTCATCGCGGAGATGCCGAGGACCGCCTTGCCCGTCGGATGCACGCGCAGGTCCGCCCCGTCGTTCATCGCCAGCCCGAGGATGTCCATGTCCTTGCGCGGGCCGGCGCCGACGGTCTCGGTGAAGAACGAGATGCCGATGCCCATGAGCTCGCCGCGGGCCCGCTTCTCGGCCTGCTCACGACGAAGCTCGTCGTAGCCGGCCATGTCCATCGCCAGGCGCATCGTCGGCGCGTAGTCGCCCGAGTCGTACTCCCAGCCGGTCTTGTTGGGGTAGGGGAACTGCTCGGGCCGGATGAAGTTGCGCAGCCGCAGCTCGGCCGGGTCCATCTCGAGCTGCTTGGCCAGCACGTCGACCATGCGCTCGATGAGGTAGACGGCCTCGGTCACGCGGAACGAGCAGGCGTACGCGACGCCTCCCGGCGCCTTGTTTGT
>CADCWC010000083.1 GCA_902806305.1 uncultured Thermoleophilia bacterium
GCAGGAGCGCATGCGCCCCGACGCGCAGGAGCTCGTCGCCTACCTCCGCCGCGAGGGGGTCGAGCTGAAGGTCATGTCGGGTGACGCGCCCCGCACGGTCGAGGCCGTGGCCCGGGCCGCAGGGTTCTCCGACCCGACCACCGTGGCGGGTACCGAGCTGCCGGAGGAGGGTGCCGCCCTGGCCGACGCCGCCGCTCGCCACGCGGTCTTCGCCCGGGTCACGCCCGAGCAGAAGCGCGACCTCGTGGCCACCCTGGTGGCCCGCGGGCACCACGTGGCGATGGTCGGGGACGGGGTCAACGACGTGCCGGCCATGAAGGCCGCCTCGCTGGCCGTGGCGGTCGGCACCGGCGCGCAGATCGCTCGCGGCGTGGCGGACATCGTGCTCGTGCAGGACGACTTCCGGGCGATCCCGGCCGGCATCGTCGAGGGACGACGGATCCTGGCCAACCTCCGTCGGGTGGCGAAGCTCTTCGTCGTCAAGTCGGCGTTCGCGGCCACGCTGATCCTGACGGTCGGGCTCGCAGGCGTCGAGTACCCGCTGCTCCCGCGCCACATCTCGTTCGCGGCGCTGCTCACCGTCGGCATCCCCGCCACCGCGCTCGCCCTCGCGCCCTCGACGGGCAGGCCGCCCGGGACCGCGTTCCTCCGCGACCTGGCGCGCTTCTCCGTCCCCGGCGGGGTCGTCTCGGCGCTGGCCGTGCTGGCCGCCTACTTCGGGACGCGCGGCCTGCCCGGACGCAGTGTCGAGGAGGCGCGCACCGTCGCCGTCGTGGTGCTCGTCCTGACCGGCCTCTACCTGGTCTCGCTGCTCGAGGACGAGGCCATGCAGCGTTCCCACGTGCGCTCCGCGGGCGTGGTGGCGCTGATGGTCTCGCTGCTGACCCTGCTGGTGCTGGCCTTCGCGGCCACGCCGGTCCGCGACTTCTTCGCGCTTCAGCCGCTCGGCGGCGTGGAGGTCGCGCTGTCGTTGCTCGGGGCGGTGTTCGCGGTCGGGGCGCTCGGGCTGCTCGGGTTCCGTGCCCCTCTTCTGGCGCGGCGCCTCCTGCGTGGCCTGTCGGCCCGGCCTGCGGCGTGATCGCGCGTCGCGCCGTCGACGCCCTCGACCGGCCCTGATCCGTTGCCGGACGGCTTCGGGACGTCGGTGGCGTCGGCCCCCTCCACGTGGTCCTCGCCCGGCGGACGCCACGGCGTGATCGGCCTGCCGGTCAGCGCCAGGATGTCGGCCAGCTTGCGCGCCTCCTTCTTGGAGACGAGCGAGATCGCCGCGCCGTCGCGGCCGACCCGGCCGGTCCGGCCGATGCGGTGGACGTACACCTCGGCGTCGTCGGGCAGGTCGTAGTTGATGACGTGCGTGATCTGCGACACGTCGAGTCCGCGCGAGGCGACGTCGGTGGCCACGAGCAACGGCACGCGGCCGGCCCGGAAGGAGATCATCACGCTGTCCCGCTGCGACTGGGACAGGTCCCCGTGCAGGGCGCGCACGCGGTAGTCCTTGCGGAGCAGGTCGTCCGTCAGGCGCGCGGCGCCGAGCTTCGTGCGGGCGAAGACGAGCGCGCACTTCGGCCGCTCGGCCTGCAGGACCCGGTCGAGCGCGGCCAGCTTGCCGTGCGGCTCGACCTCGATCATCCGCTGCTCGATGCGCTCGACGGCGAGCGTCTCGGGCGTCACCGTCACGACCCGCGGACTGTGCAGCTCCTCGTCGGCCAGCTTGCGGATCGGCTCGGGCATCGTGGCCGAGAAGAGGGCCGTCTGCCGCCCCCAGGGCGCGCGGCGCAGGATGTCCCGCACGTCGTCGATGAAGCCCATCGAGAGCATCTCGTCGGCCTCGTCGAGGACGACCATCCGCGTGTCGGCCAGGTGCATCTTGCCGCGGCCGAGCAGGTCGAGCACGCGACCCGGCGTGCCCACGACGACCTGCGGGCCTCGCGCCAGTCGATCCATCTGCTCGCGGATCGGCGACCCGCCGTAGACCGGCAGCACCGTGACGCCGTCGAGGTACTTGGAGAAGCCCCGGGCCGCGTCGGCGACCTGCAGGCACAGCTCGCGCGTCGGGGTCAGGACGAGCGCCTGGAGGTTCTTGTCGTCGGGATCGACACGCTCCAGGATCGGCAGCATGAAGGCCGCCGTCTTGCCGGTCCCGGTCTGCGCCTGCCCGACGACGTCGCGGTCGCGGAGCAGGTGCTCGATCGTCCCCTCCTGGATGGGGGTGGCGTGCTCGTACCCCTGATCCTCGAGGGCTCGCAGGATCGGCTCGGACAGGTCGAACTGGTCGAAGCGCACAGGCGCTGACTCGCTTTCATCGCGTGGAGCGGCGCTCAAGAAGGCGCCCGCGACGAATTCCGTGTCGCCTGAGCGGCCCATGCCGCTCAGCGTGTGCGCCCGCTACGTCCGCAGGTCTCATCGACATAGTAGCCGACGGGTCGGCACCCGCCCGGGAGATCACGGGGGCGCGGCTTCCGTCCCGCTTCGCCCGGGAGTACAGTGGCGCAGGCAGACACAGGGACGGACCAGCGGAGGGCTCGATGGCGACGACCGACGAGGCGATCCTGCGACGCGAGCTGCGAGCGCTCGGCGCCCACCCCCGCGGCCGCACCCTGCTGCAGCTCGCGCTGCGGGGCGTGGAGCGCGGCGAACGCGACCTGACGGTCGGCTGCTGGACCCGGGCGGGCGAGGGCGGCTGCCTGTTCCAGCACGCGTGGTGGCAGGGCCGGGCCGACGGGACGCTGCCGCGCGCCGCGTGCGCGAACGAGGGGATCGAGCGCTTCATCGGGTCGCGCGACTA
>CADCWC010000084.1 GCA_902806305.1 uncultured Thermoleophilia bacterium
CCCCGACGTGCTCAGGTTCGCCATCGTGAAGCCGGCGATGCCGTAGAGCGCCACCTGCGCGAGCGACACCATCCCGCCGAAGGCGGACAGGAAGATCAGGCTCGCGGCGACGACGCCCAGGAAGAGCATCTGCGTCAGCAGCGTCCGCACCCAGTAGTCGTTGAAGATGAGCGGGGCGAGGAACGCGAGCAGGACGAGCACCGCGCCCGTGCCGCGGTCCACCGAGCGCAGGCCCTGGACCCGGCTCACGCGGGACGCCCGAAGAGGCCGAGCGGCCGGACCGCGAGGACGATCGCCAGCAGCACGAAGGTGAAGATGATCGAGTAGAAGGTGTAGTCCGACGGCAGGTACGCCGCGGCGAAGTTCGTCGTCAGGCCCAGGAGCAGCGCCCCGATCGCCGCGCCGCCCAGGGAGCCCATCCCGCCGATGATCACGACCACGAGCGAGTTGAGCAGCCAGTTGGCGTCCACGCCGGGCGCGAGGCTCGCGAAGGAGCCGCCGATCACGCCGCCGGCGCCGGCCAGGGCGGAGCCGACGACGAAGGCGATCGCGAAGGTCAGCTGGATGTTGATGCCCATCGCTGAGACCATGTCGCGGTCGTCGACGCCCGCGCGGATGACCATTCCGGTCCGCGTGCGTTTGAGCCAGAACCACAGCGCGCCGCCGATCGCCAGGCCGATGGCGAGGATGATGAGCCGCGTCAGCGTGTACTGCACATCGCCGACCTGGAAGTCGACGAACTTGTCGAACGTCCCGGGCCACGTGATGTCCTGCGCGACCCCGCCGAACTCCGCGAGCATCAGGTCGGCCAGGATGATCGAGATCGCGATCGTGATGAGGGCCTGGCGCAGGTCCTGTCCCTGGTTCCAGCGCAGCAGCAGCTGCTGCATGATGAGCCCGACGCCGGCGACCACCGCCGCGCCGGCCAGCAGTGGCAGCACCCATTGCGTGAGGTCGACCTGGGCGCTCGACAGCCCGAAGGACCCCTCGCCGCCCACCATGTCGCGCTGCAGCCGCAGCCCGATGTAGCCCCCGAGCAGGAAGAACGCGCCGTGAGCCATGTTGACCACGCGCATGAGCCCGAAGATGAGCGTGAAGCCGCTGGCCACGACGAAGTACAGCGCCGCGGCGGTCACGCCGTTGAGCAGCGTGATGAAGAAGTCCCTCGGGTTGCTGACCGCGGACCCGAACGCGGTGTCCTGGGCGAGGAACAACACCCACAGGACGGGAAAGGCGACGAGCGCTGCGAGCAGGCCGCGCCCGACCAGGCGGACAGTCCGGTTTGAGGTCAGCTCCGTCACGCGGCGGCGAACCTAACACCGCGCACCGACGGTGCGCAAGATGCAACTATCGAGAATCGGTTGCGCGCTCGAACAGCCGCGCCCGGAGCGCCTCCGGGCTCTGCGGGCGCTCGTCCGCGAGGCGGTGGATCTCCGTCACCACCGTCCGGTCCAGCGCGGCGGCGTCGGGGAAGTTGACCTCCACGAGGTTGCCCGCGGGATCGCGCAGGTACATCTGCACGGACCCGTCGTTGAGCTCGCGCACGTCGGGGGAGAAGACGCCGCCGTCGAACAGCCCGCGGTCGCGCGCCAGGAGGTAGGCCGTCTCGAAGTCGTCCACCTCGAGGCCGAGGTGGTGGAACTGCGGGGCGGGGGTCTCCCGCCGGAAGAGGTGCAGCTGCTGGTCGCCGAGCTGGAGCCACTCCACGTGCTGCTCGAAGTCCGGGCTCGGGACGCGGCGCATCCCGAGCACGTCGACGTAGAACGCCAGCGAGGCGGCCATGTCGTCGGCGTGGATCGCGACGTGGGTGAAGCGGAGGGCGCGCACGGGCGCGACGCTATCCGACGGTCCGGGCCCGCTCCAGCGCAAGCGCGGCGCCGATGACCGTGGCCGGGTCCCGTCCGGCGAGCTGCAGGTCCCCGACGGCGATGGCCGGCCAGCCGAGGTAGCTGAAGACCCGCGTGTAGGCCGAGAACGGCAGCCGCACCGTCAGCTCGTCCACTCCCGCCGGCGGCAGTTCGCGGAGGCCGAGCGCCGGCGACACGAGCAGGTCCAGGTCGGGCTCGCGCGCGGCGACGGCGCGCCAGCGGCGCAGGACGCGCAGGCCCTCCTGCGCCTCGGCCGGGGTGACGGCCTGGGCGGTGTCGAGCTTGGCCCGGATGAGCGGCCCGTACTCGTCCGCGCGGGCGGGGAAGCGGTCGGCGTGGACCGCTGCGGCCTCGGCGTAGAAGACGGGCCAGGTGTCGCCGCCGGGCGCTGGCAGCTCCGCCTCGGCCACCTCCGCGCCGAGGACTCGCAGCTCGTGTGCGAAGGCGAGGGCGCGCTCGTCGCGCACCGCCTCGCCCGCCGGCGGGGCGACGTCGGGCATCCGGGTGAGGACGCCGATCCGCAGGCCGGCCAGCCGCGGCGCCGGCACGGGCTGCCCCGTCAGGACGCCGTGGGCCAGGGCGCAGTCGGCGACCGTCCGGGCCATCGGGCCCACGGTGTCGAAGCTCGGCGCCAGGGGATGGATGCCTTCCACGCTGCTCGCGCCGAGCGCCGGCTTGAGCCCCACGACCCCGCACGCGGCCGCGGGCAGGCGGATGGACCCGCCCGTGTCCGTCCCGAGCGCCAGCGGCCCGAGCCCGGCGGCCAGCGCGGCCGCGCTGCCGCTGCTCGACCCGCCCGCGATCCGCCCGGGCGCCCGCGGATTGACCGTGTCGCCGAAGTGGGCGTTCTGGCCGCACACGCCCCACGCGTACTCGTCCAGGGCGGCCTTGCCGACGACGATCGCGC
>CADCWC010000085.1 GCA_902806305.1 uncultured Thermoleophilia bacterium
GCGCGACGAGCGTGCACTGCTCGAGCGCACCCTGGGCCGGGTCGGTGACGCGTTCGCCTCCCGGCTGGACCGCGACACGCTCGTCGCCCTCGCCCTGAGGAACGCCCGGGAGGCCCTCGGAGCCGACTGGGCGATGCTGCGGCTCGGGGAGGACGAGGCCGCCGGCCTCGAGCCCGACCCGGGGGCCCGCGCCGCGCTCGAGGCGGCCGTCGACGGCGCGCGCCGCAGCGGGACCACGAGCGCGCACGCCGGGGGCGCCCACGCCGCGATGGCCCACCCGCTCGACGACGAGGGCGGCATGGTCTGCGTCACGCGGCCCGGACCGCCGTTCACGGCGGAGGAGCAGGAGCTGTTCGGGCACCTCTGCCGCCAGGCGGCCGTCGCCATCGAGAACGCCGAGCTGCACGCCCGCCTCCGCCGCGAGGCCACGGAGGACGAGCTGACGGGCCTGGCCAACCATCGCCGCTTCCAGGAGGTCCTCGCCGGGGAGGCGGAGCGAGCCCGGCGCACGGACGACCCCCTCGCCCTGATCCTCGTGGACATCGACGACTTCAAGGCCGTGAACGACACCTACGGCCACCAGCGGGGCGACGCGGTCCTGCAGGCGGTCGGCGCCACCGTCGCAGCCGCCTGCCGGCGCACCGACGTGTCCGCCCGCTACGGCGGCGAGGAGCTCGCCGTCGTGCTGCCCGCCACGGACCTCGAGGGTGCCCGCGTCGTCGCAGAGAAGCTGCGGTGCGCTGTGGCCGACCTCCACCTCCAGCCCGGCGGCCCGGGTCTGCCGGTGACCGTCAGCGTCGGCGTGGCCGCCCGGGCGCCGGGCGTCGACACCCCGGGAGCGCTCATCGCCGCAGCCGACGCGGCGCTCTACGCGGCCAAGCGCAGCGGCAAGAACCGGACCGTCGAAGCGCCGGTCTGACCGCCGCGGCAGGAAGCCAGGCTACGCCCGGACGGCCACGTGCGGTTCGGTGCTCGCCGTCGGTGCGCTCACCGCGATCTCGGGCTGCTTGAGGTACTGGTGCACGAAGGCGATGGCCATGCTGCCCTCGCCCACGGCGGCGGCCACGCGCTTGACCGGGCCGAACCGGACGTCGCCACACGCGAAGACCCCCGGGACGCTCGTCTCGAGGAGGTAGGGGTCGCGGTCGAACGGCCAGCGGCCCGCGGCGATCAGATCGGAACCCGTCAGCACGTAGCCGCGCCGGTCGAGGGCGATCTCGGGCGGCAGCCATGCCGTCTCGGCGTCGGCGCCGATGAAGATGAACAGCCCCCCGGACTCGAGCCTGGCGGTCTCGCCGGAGGCACCGTCGTGGACGTCGATCGCCTCCAGGGACACCTCGCCGTGGGCGGCGACGACCTCCGTCCGGTACAGCGCGCGGATGTTCGACCGGGCCTCGAGCTGGTCGATGAGATAGCGCGACATGCTCTTCTCGAGGCTCGCGCCGCGGCAGAGGATCGTCACGCTCCGCGCGTGCTTGGCGAAGAACAGGGCTGCCTGCCCCGCCGAGTTCCCGGCGCCCACGATGTGGACGTCGAGGCCGTGGGCGTTCGCCGCCTCGCTCCGCGCCGCGCCGTAGAAGATGCCCTTCCCCGCGAGCCGCTCGAAGCCCTCGATGGCCAGGTGCCGCCAGGCGACACCGCACGCGAGGATGATCGTCCGGGCCCGCAGCACGTCGCCGCCGTCCAGGTGGACCTGCCGCGTGGCGGCGTCGATGCGGGTGATGTTCCGCGTGACCAGGACCTCGGCGCCGAGCCGCCACGCCTGCTGCAGCGCGCGGCTGGCCAGCTCGTCCCCCGAGACGCCCGACGGGAAGCCGAGGTAGTTCTCGATCCGGGAGGAGGTCCCGGCCTGGCCGCCGGGCGCCTCGCGTTCGATCACGATCGTCCGCAGGCCCTCCGAGGCCCCGTAGACGGCGGCCGCGAGGCCCGCCGGCCCGGCCCCGACGATCACGGCGTCGTACTCCGCCGCGGCGGCCTCTGTGGCGACGCCGAGCAGCTCGGCGACGCGGCGGAGCTGCGGTCGCACCACGGTCTTCCCGTTGACGACGCGGATCGTCGGGCAGTCCTCGTCGGCCGGCACGGGGCCATCCCACACCTGGGCGGCGTTCGGCGCGTCCGGGGTGAGCCACTTGAACGTGATCTGGTTGCGGTCGAGGAAATGGCGCAGCTCCGTGCAGGACGCGTCCCAGCGATGCCCGACCACGATCGCGCGGGGCGGAGGAGGCTCGGCGGCGATGCCCTGGAGCCCGCGCAGGCCGCCGATCCTGTGGCTCGCGAGCCGGCCGACCTCCTTGGCGACCTCCGGGTGCTGGGACGCCACGGCGTGGTACTCGGCCGCCTCGATCCGCATGACCCGCGACCGCTCGGCCGCGCGGAAGCCGACGGGAAAGACCGTTCCCAGGACGAGCGGCACCTCGCCGAAGATGTCCCCGGGCAGGCGCTCGCCGACGACACGGGCGACCCCGTCGACGGACTTGACGGGTTCGATGCGTCCGGCGAGCACCGCGAACAGCGCCTGCTCTGAGCCCTCGTGCGCGGCGTACTCCCCCGGCGCGAGCGTGATGTCGGCGGCCGCGCGAGCGACCCGCTCGCGGTCCTCGGAGCTCAGCGCCGCGAAGACCGCGACCTGCCCGACCTCCTCCGCGGTCACCATGGCGGGGACCCGGGCCGCGACCTGCTCGACGCTGTCCTGGAACCGGGCTCGTCGCGGTGCGGCACGGGCCGACGCTACTCCTCGTTTCCCGCGATGGCGAGCGACGCCGTCGGCGCG
>CADCWC010000086.1 GCA_902806305.1 uncultured Thermoleophilia bacterium
TGCGGATCCGCTGGGCGCACGGGCACCTCGCGGGCATCGTGCGCCTGTTCGGCCTGCGCCTGGAGGTCGAGGGGCTCGAGCTCGCCGGCCCGGGCCCGGCCGTGCTGCTCGTCCGCCACGCGAGCATCATCGACAACACGCTGCCCGACGCGATCGTCGGCCGCGAGCACGGCCTCGGCCTGCGGTTCGTCATCAAGCGCGAGCTCGTCCTGCTGCCCACGCTCGACCTCGGCGGGCGCTGGGTGCCGACGAACTACGTGCGCCGCGCGTCGACGGACACGGTCGGCGAGGTCGCGCGCCTGCGGCTGCTCGCGCAGGGCCTCGGCCCGGGCGAGGTCGTCGCGATCTACCCCGAGGGGACGCGCTTCCTGCCCGAGAAGCTGGCCCGCGCGCAGGCGACGATCCGCGAGCGCCAGCCCGAGATCGCGCCGCTCGCCGACCGGCTGCGCAACGTCCTGCCGCCGCGGCTCGGCGGGCCGCTCGCGCTGCTCGAGGAGGCCGAGGGCGCCGACGTCGTCCTGTTCGGGCACGTCGGGTTCGACGGCTACGAGAAGGTCTCCGACGTGTGGGCGGGCGGGCTCGTCGGCCGGACGATCCGGCTGAAGTTCTGGCGGCACCCGGCGTCGTCGGTGCCGGCCGGGCGGGAGGAGCGCATCGGCTGGCTGTACGACCGCTGGCAGGAGCTCGACGACTGGGTCGGGGAGCAGCGCGCGGGGTAGGGACCGCGCATGAGCGAGCGCGACGAGCCCCGGGTCGACCAGGGCCTGCCCGAGGGCATCAGCCCCGAGGACGTCAAGGACATCGAGCTGCGCGGCCCGCACCGCGACATCGGGGACCCGGCCAACCGCGGCAAGACGGGCGAGGTCGGCGACGTCTCCCCCGACCGGGACGACACGCAGGACGAGTAACTGGACAAACCTGGTCGGGAATAGGAGGATCGGGGGGTGACCCTCCGCGCCGCCCTGATCCTGCTCGCCGTGTCCGCCGCGCTGCTCTCCGCCGGCTGCGGCTCAGGCGACGACGAGTCCTCCCCCGCCCCCGCGCCCGGCGGGAGCGGCGCCGCCGCGATCACGCGCGACGCCGCGAACGCGCGGACGACGATCACGCTCGGCACGAAGAACTTCACCGAGCAGCAGGTCCTCGGCGAGGTCTACGCGCAGGGGCTCGAGGCGGCCGGCTTCCGGGTCGAGCGCGACTTCAACCTCGGCGACGAGCAGGTCGCGTTCCGCTCCGTGCGGCGCCGCGACATCGACGCCTACCCCGAGTACACCGGCACGGCGCTGCTCAGCCTGTGCGACGTCGACACGGCGGACGTCCCGAAGGACCCGCGCCGGGCGTACGCGCAGACGCGCGACTGCCTCGCCCGCGACGGCCTCACCGCGTTCCCGCCGACGCCGTTCACGTCGTCGAACGAGGTCGCGGTCCGACGCGAGACCGCGCAGCAGCTCGGGCTGCGCCGGATCGCCGACCTCGCCCGCGTCGACCAGGACGTCACGCTGTTCGGGTCGCCCGAGTGCGAGCAGCGGCTCGACTGCCTGCTCGGCCTGCGGCGGGTCTACGGGCTCGAGTTCGAGCGCTTCCGGCCCGTCGACGTCGCGCTGCGCCACGAGGTCCTGAACCGCAACCGCGAGGACGCGTCGATCGTCTTCACGACCGACCCGCAGAACGACCGCGAGGGCCTCGTCCTGCTCGAGGACGACCGGCAGATGTTCCCGCCGTACAACTCGACGCTCGTCGTCCGCGACGACGTGGCCCGCGCGGCGGGCCCCGGCCTGCCCCGCCTGCTCGAGCGGCTGCAGGAGGGGCTGACCGACCGGACGATGCGCGAGCTCAACGCCCGCGTCGACCTCGACAAGGAGACGCCCGCGCAGGCGGCCGGGGGCTACCTGCGCGAGACGGGGCTCGTGACGGGCTAGACGCCGGTGCCGATGGGACAGGCGACGCCGGTGCCGCCGAGGCCGCAGTAGCCGTTCGGGACCTTGTGCAGGTACTGCTGGTGGTAGTCCTCGGCGTAGTAGAACTCGCCGGCGGGGGCCAGCTCGGTCGTGATCGGGTCCTTGCCCGCGGCCTTCAGGCGCTCGTCGTACGCGACGCGGGACGCCTCGGCGGCCTCGCGCTGGGCGTCGGTCGTCCAGTACAGCGCCGAGCGGTACTGGGTGCCGACGTCGTTGCCCTGGCGGTTGGCCGTGGTCGGGTCGTGGCCCTCCCAGAAGAGCTTGAGCAGCTGCTCGTACGAGATCTGCTCGGGGTCGTACGCGACGAGGACCGCCTCGGTGTGGCCGGTCCGCCCGCTGCACGTCTCCTCGTACGTCGGGTTCGGCGTCGTGCCGCCCGCGTAGCCCACGGCCGTCGTGTACACGCCGGGCGCGGTCCAGAAGACGCGCTCGGCGCCCCAGAAGCAGCCCAGGCCGAACACGGCGGTCTCGATGCCGGCCGGGAACGGCGGCTTCAGCGGCGTGCCGAGCACCGCGTGGCGCGCGGGCACCGGCATCGGCGTGGTGCGACCGGGCAGGGCGTCCGCCGGGTCCACCATCTCGGTCTTGCTGCGGAAGAAGAGCACGTTCCGAGGATAGGCCGAGGACCTGAGGCCACGCTCAAGTCGCGGCCCCCGCCGGCCGAAGCCCTGGGGACATGCAGCAGCGCCAGGAGCGGGTCGAGCTCGAGACGACACGACACCGGATCACCGGGTCCCTCACGCTGGCCACGGCCGGCTTCCGCAGTCGGATCTCCGACCTGCTCAACGCGTCCGAGCGGGAGTTC
>CADCWC010000087.1 GCA_902806305.1 uncultured Thermoleophilia bacterium
CGAACGTCGCGCGACCCCCGTCCGCCCGGCGGCTCCGGCGGGCGACGGCGAGTGTCTGCCGGAGCGGGATCCAGACACCCCGCGCGCAGTCCTCCTGCACGAGCGGCAGGGCGATGGCCTGGGTGTCACGGTCGAGCGGGAAGGAGTACAGCGGGGGGCGCTCCGGTCGGGAGCGGCAGCCTTCCAGCCACGCCGCGTCCCGTCAACCGGGCCGGGCCCCGATCGCCGGCGCGACCGGGGCCCGGACTCGCCGCGCTCCCCTCAGCCGGCGAGAGCCGGCGACGGGGCGGCCGTCTCCGTCCCGGTCGCGGCCCGCGAGGCGGGCACGTAGGTCGGGCGGTAGCCGAGCAGGCGGCCGAGCGGCGCGCCGACGGCCAGGCCCGCGAGCTGCATGAAGCGTGGCGGGAAGGGCAGCAGCACGACGTCGCGGTGGGCGTGGGCGATGACCGCGAGGCGGAGCGGGTTCGGCAGCCCCTTCCGGTTCGTGAGGCCGTCCTCCGCGAGGCCGAACATCGTCTCGAGCAGCGACTCGAACCCGAGCGCCGGGCTGATCGTGCAGCGGAACCGCGCCTCGCCCTCGCCGGCGTTCCAGAAGGCGTGCGGCGTGCCCGCCGGGACCGTCAGCCGCTCGCCGGGGCCCGCGGTCACCGTCTCCTTGCCGACCTTGAAGCCGAGGGTGCCCTCGATGATCTCGAAGCGCTCCTTCTGGCTCGGGTGCAGATGTGCCGCGGCCACGAAGCCGTCCGGCTGTACGACGACCTCGACGACCACCGCCTCGCCGTCCGTCTCCTGCGACGTGGTGACGAACGTCATCCGCTCGCCCGTGACGCGATTCTCGATCGTGTCGCCCTGCTTGATCATCGTGCTCCTCCTCCTGCCGTCGGTCCTGCGGCGTCCGTCGCCGCCTGCGTCCGGAGTGAGCACGTCGGGGGCCGTCTGATACGCCGGGCCGAGCGCCGCCCCGCGCGCGGGCGCGGGACCGCTTGCTACCCTGAGCGGCGACCGGGCGTGAGGCCCCGCTCGTCCGCCCCTGCGAACGGCCTGCTTCTGCTCCGGCGTCTGTACCTCGGCGTCCAAGGAGGACCCATGGCCCTGACCAAGGAAGGCAAGCAGGAGCTGATCGACAAGTTCGGCAGCTCGGCGACCGACACCGGCTCGACGTCCGTCCAGATCGCGCTGCTGACGCACCGCATCAACGAGCTGACGGAGCACATGCGGGAGCACCGCCACGACCACCACTCGCGCCGCGGGCTGCTGGTCATGGTCGGCCGTCGCCGGCGGCTGCTGCAGTACCTGCAGCGGCAGGACCTCGAGGGCTACCGCGCCCTCATCCGGGAGCTCGGCCTGCGCCGCTAGGGCGCCCGAGCGCCACACCCGCCCGTCGCCGTCGTCCCGCTTGGGGCGGGCGATAGGCTGGAGATCAGTACGAGGCCCGCCCGCGCAATGGGGCGCGGGGGCCAGGTAGAGAGGAAACGTCATTCACATGGCAACCACCACCACGAACGAGCAGGTCGTCTCCGTGACGATCGGGGACTCGGAGATCGAGTTCTCCACCGGACGGCTCGCGAAGCAGGCCGACGGCGCAGTGCTCGTGCGGAGCGGCGAGACGCTGCTGCTCGCGACGGCCGTCGGACGGACCGACGCCCGCGAGGGGACCGACTTCTTCCCGCTCACGGTCGACATCGAGGAGCGGATGTACGCCGCGGGCAAGATCCCGGGCGGCTTCTTCAAGCGCGAGGGCAAGGCCTCCGAGAAGGCGACGCTCAACGCGCGGATGGTCGACCGGCCGATCCGGCCGCTGTTCCCGAAGGGCTACCGCAACGAGGTCCAGGTCATCGGGACCGTGCTGTCGGCCGACCGCGTCTTCGCCCACGACATCCTGGCCATCAACGGCGCGTCCGCCGCGCTGATGCTGTCGCCGCTGCCGTTCATGGGCCCGGTCGGGGCCGTCCGCGTCGGCCGGATCGAGGGCGAGCTGCGGGTCAACCCGACCATGCCGGACATGCAGGACTCGACGCTCGACCTGATCGTCTGCGGGACGCCGGAGGCCATCACGATGGTCGAGGCGGGCGCCCAGGAGGTGCCCGAGGACGTCATCGTCGACGCGCTCGTCCTGGCGCACGAGCACATCCGCACCCTCTGCGACGCGCAGCTCGACCTGCAGCGCCAGGCGGGCAAGGCGAAGTGGTACGACCCGGCCGTCAAGGACGAGCTGGCCGAGCGCTACGGCGACCGCTTCCGGAGCCTGCTCGCCGAGCGCGGGCTGCCGGGTGTGGCCTCGCTCGAGGCCGAGATGATCGTCGCGGAGCTGCCGCCCGTCGTGGCGGACGCCTCCGAGGACGTGATGATCCGGCGGAACAACGTGCGCTTCGCGACGCGCTTCCTCGCCGACGAGATCCGCTCGGGCGCCGTGCGCGACGCGGTCGCCGCGCAGCTCGGCGACGACATCCGCGCGCTCTCGGACGCAGAGCAGGACTCCAAGGAGCTGAAGTCGGCCAAGCGCGGCGCGCTCATCGACCGGATCGTCGCCGAAGTCCGCCTGCCGTTCCCGGGCGGCGGCCCGGACGGCACGCTCGACGGCACGACGACGGCGGCCGTCCGCGCGGCGGTCGACGCGGTCTACAAGTCGGTCGTCCGGCACAAGATCGCGGTCGAGAAGCGCCGGCCCGACGGTCGCGCCACCGACGAGATCCGCGGGATCGCGGTGGACGTGTCGGTCACGCCCCGCACGCACGGCTCCGCGCTCTTCACGCGTGGCCAGACGCAGGCGCTGACGCTCCTCACGCTCGGCACCGCCAAGGAGGAGCAGCGGATCGACGACCTGTCGCTCGACGGGACGAAGCGCTACATCCACCACTACAACTTCCCGCCGTTCTCGGTGGGCGAGACCGGCTTCATGCGCGGCCCGAAGCGCCGCGACATCGGCCACGGCGCCCTCGCCGAGCGCGCGCTCGTCCCGGTCATCCCGACCTCGGACGAGTTCGCCTACACGATGCGGCTCGTGTCGGAGATCCTCGAGTCGAACGGCTCGAGCTCGATGGCCTCGGTCTGCGGGTCGAGCCTCGCCCTCATGGACGCGGGCGTGCCGATCTCCGCTCCGGTGGCGGGCATCGCCATGGGCCTCATCAAGGAGGGCTCGGACGTCGTCGTCCTGACCGACATCCAGGGCGCCGAGGACCATCTCGGCGACATGGACTTCAAGGTCGCCGGGACGGCGGAGGGCATCACGGCCCTCCAGATGGACATCAAGATCACCGGGGTCACGACCGACCTGCTGCGCGAGGCGCTGCAGCAGGCGAAGGACGCCCGGCTGCACATCCTGGGCAAGATGGCCGAGGTCATCGACCGGCCCCGCGAGGAGCTCGCGGCGCACGCCCCGCAGGTGCTGCAGACCCAGATCGGCCCCGACCAGATCGGGCTCCTGATCGGCAAGGGCGGCGAGACCATCCGCGGCATCCAGGACGAGTACGGCGTCCAGGTCGACGTGGAGGAGGACGGCAAGGTCCGCATCTACGGCGTCGGCGACGAGGCCGTGGCGGCTCGCGACTTCATCGAGCAGATGATGCGGCCGGTCAGCGTCGGGGACGTGCTGCGCGAGCGCAAGGTCGTCAAGGTGGCCGACTTCGGCGCCTTCGTCGAGCTGCGCAAGGGCACGGACGGCCTGCTGCACGTCTCGCGGGTCGTGCCCGGCGTTCGCATCGGCTCGATGGAGGACGTGCTCGAGCGCGGCGACATCGTCTCGGTCGAGGTCACCGAGGTCGACGCCGACCGCGGCCGCATCGGCCTGAAGCTCGTGGCCAAGCACGAGGGCGAGGTCGAGGTCCAGCCCGCCGAGATCGGCGAGCGCTACAAGGCCGCCCATCCCGAGGGCTCGGCCCCGCGCGAGCGGGACGGGGATCGCGGCGAGCGTGGCGGCGACCGGGGCGGTCGTGGCCGCCGCGGTCCGCGCTCCTGAACCACGGCAGGTAGACGACACGCGAGGCCGGCGACGCTCCCAGGGCGTCGTCGGCCTCGCCGTGCTCGTCGCTCGGGTCGCCCGGCACGGAGGGTGCCGTACACTGGCGCGGATGCGGACGCACCAGCTGACGACGCTGCCGAGCGGCTTGCGCGTCGTCTCCGAGAGCATGCCGGGCGTCCGCTCCACGGCCGTGGGCGTCTGGGTCGGCGTCGGCTCGCGGGACGAGGCGCCGCGCGTGTCGGGGCTCTCGCACTTCATCGAGCACCTGCTGTTCCGCGGCTCCGAGCGGCACACCGCCCTCGAGATCGCCCAGATCTTCGACCGCTTCGGCGCCGAGCTGAACGCGGCCACGTCCCGCGAGCACACGTCCGTCTACGCGCGGGTGATCGACTCGCAGCTCGCGGACGCGCTCGGCGTCGTGGGCAGCATGGTGCGCGCGCCGACGTGGGCGGACCTCGAGCAGGAGCGTGAGGTGGTCCTCGAGGAGATCGCCATGTACGAGGACGCGCCGGACGACCTCGTGCACGACCTGATCGGCCAGGCGGTGTTCCCCGGGCAGGGCCTCGGACGGCCGATCGTCGGCACGAGCGAGGTCCTCGAGGCGATCACGGAGGCCGACGTCCGAGCCCACCACGCGGCCTGGTACGTGCCGTGCAACATCGTGGTGGCCGCGGCCGGCTCCGTCGACCACGAGCGCCTGGTCTAGATGATCGCCGGCGAGCTCGACGACGGTGCCTGCCGGCCGCTCCCCGAGCGGGCTGCCGCGGTCGTCGGTCTGCCGCCCGAGCGGCTCTTCGAGGAGAAGGACACGGAGCAGTACCACGTCTGCCTCGGGGCGACCGGCCTCCGTCGCGACGACGACCGGCGCTTCGCGGCCACGCTCCTCGACCAGATCCTGGGCGGCGGCGCGTCGTCCCGGCTCTTCCAGGAGATCCGCGAGCGCCGCGGCCTGGCCTACTCCGTCTACTCCTACGGCGCAGGCTACGCCGACACCGGCAGCGTCGGCGTCTACGTCGGGACGCGGGCCGAGAACCTCGACGACTGTCTCGAGGTGACCGTGGCCGAGATCACCCAGCTGGCCGAGCGGCGCTTCCACCCGGACGAGCTGGAACGGGCGAAGGACTCGATCAAGGGCCGCCTGACGCTGTCCATGGAGTCGACGTCGGCGCGCATGTCGCGGCTCGGGCGCAACATCCTCGAGGACGTCGAGCTGCTCGACGAGGACGAGGTCTGCGCGCGCGTCGACGCCGTCACGGAGGAGCAGCTGGCCGACCTCGCCGGCGAGCTCTTCCACCCGAGCCGGCTCTCGGCCGCCTGCATCGGCCCCGACCGGTCCGTCTTCGACCGGGCCCTCGGCGCTCTCGACGGAGCCACCACCGAGGTCGTGTAGCGGTGACGGCCGCCACGGGGGTGGCCGTCGCGGGCGCGACCGGCCGGGTCGGGCGACTGGTCGCAGACGCCGTCGACGCGGCGCCCGACCTGCAGCTCGTGGCGCGGATCGCCCCGTCGCTGCGGGATGCCGGTGCCGGTCGCTACGGCCTGCTCAGCGACGCCATCGACGAGGCGCGACCGCAGGTGCTCGTCGACTTCACGCGACCCGATCTGATCGCGGCCCACGCCGCGCTCGCGGTCGAGGCGGGCGTGCCGCTCGTCATGGGGACGACCGGCCTGACGCCCGAGGAGCGCCTCGACCTGGACGGCGCCGCCCGCGAGCGCGGCGTGCCGCTCTTCTTCGCACCGAACTTCGCCCTGACCGCCGTCCTCATGATCCGCTTCGCGGCCGAGGCGGCCGTGCTGCTGCCGGACTGCGAGGTCGTCGAGGAGCACGCCGCGACGAAGCTCGACCGGCCGTCCGGCACCGCGCTCCACACCGCCGACGTGGTCGAGGCGGCGTCCGGGCGACGGCCGCCGATCCACTCGCTGCGGCTGCCGGGGCTCGTGGCGAACCAGTCGGTGGTCTTCGGCGCCGAGGGGCAGACGCTCACCATCCGTCACGACACCACGAGCCGCGAGGCCTTCGTGCCCGGGGTGCTGCTCGCCATCCGGCGTGTCCGGGACCTTCCCGCCGGGCTGACGGTCGGCCTCGACGCGCTGCTCTGACCGTCGGGCCGGCGCGCAGCCACGAAATCTGCGCAGGCTCGCGGCATGAGGCCGCGTCCTGCAGTCGGCACGGGCGCGCACGGGTGCGTTCACGGCGACATCGCGCGGCTGCGAGACGGTCCGACCGTAGACAGGGAGGGGTCCACGGACGGCCTGACGGCGGCGCGTCCCCCGAACGGGGAGGGCTTCCGGCGGACCGCGCCCTACAGTGCGAGGAGCGTGTCCTCCGTGCCCACCAAGACGCGCAGCTTCCGGGCTCCCGCCGGCCCGGCGCTCCTGTCGCGGCGCCGGCCCGAGCGGTACGCCGGCGTCTTCACCCGCCACGGCGTCGATGCCTCCCGCGGCTCCTGACGTGATGAGCCTGCCGCCCGTCCTCGTCCTCGACGCGGAGATCCGGCAGGCGCTCGCGGCGTGCCGCGCGCTGCGGGCGGCCGGCTTCCCGGTCGCCGCTTCAGGTCGCGGTTCTTCCGCGCTCGCGGGCGACTCCCGCGACGTGGTGCGCTACCACCGACTGCCCCTGCCCGAGGACGGCCCGGTCGGGGGGCCGTTCGGCGTCGCCCTCGAGGGCGTCCTCCGCGCCCACGGCTACGCGGCGGTCGTGGCGGTGGACGACGCGACGCTCGCCCGCCTCGACGCGGAGCCGCCGTCCGTGCCGACCGTGCCGGCGGGCGGCGGACCGTTCGATCGGCTGACCGCGAAGGACCGGCTCGGCGACGTCTGCGCCGCAGCGGGCGTCGACTACCCGACGACGCTGCCGGTGCCGTCCGGCGGCGAGCGAGCTGCCGTCGAGGCCGTCGGGCTGCCGTGCGTCGTGAAGGCCGCCCGGTCGGCGGCCGTGGCGCCGTCCGGGATCGCGTACGTGGCCGGCGCGGTCGTGGCCACGACCCTCGAGGAGGTCGTGACCGCAGCGAACGCCGTGCGGACGACGGGCGGCGAGCCGGTCGTCCAGGCCCGGATCCGCGGCGTCGCGAAGCTGAACGCCGTGGTGATCCGCCGCGACGGTCGCGCCGTGCTGCGGTACGCCCACCGGGTCCTCCGCGAGGTGCCGCCCGGCCGGGGCATCGGCATCTCACTCGTGACGATCCCGGCCGACCGCGGCCCGGGGGCGGCTGCCGTCGACGCGCTCGACCGCATCTGTGCCACGGCAGGCTGGTCCGGCGTCGCCCACGCCGAGGTGTACGAGCGGGCCGACGGCGGACTCACGCTGATCGAGGTCAACCCCCGCCTCTGGGGGTCGACGTGGTTCGCCGAGCGTCTGGGTCTTCGCGTGACGGAGCGGTGCGTGCGCGACGTGCTCGGCCTCGAGCCGCTGCCCGACCTGCCGGCCTACGAGGTCGGTCGCCGGTTCCACCACGCGCCCGGCCTGCTGACGTGGGCCCGCGCGCCCCGGGCGGAGCGCGACCCGCTGCGCTCCCTGCTCGGCACCGTCGGACCGCGCGACGTGTTCGACATCGTCTCCCTGCGAGACCCGAGCCCGTTCCTCGGCCTGCTGCGGCGCCGGCTCGCCGCGTCGCGGCCCGCGGCCCGCCGCGCGCGGACCCGCGAGACCCGAGGCTGATCGAACGGAGGCCGAGGCCGGGCTCCTCAAGTCGGCGGCCGGGGCCGCCGATGCACGGACGGAATGCCGGAGCACGCCCCCGCGCCGAGTCGACGTCCGGTCCGACGGCGACCACCCGCGATCGCCACGCGACGCAACGCGTTCGCGGCCCGGCTGCTCCTGACGCTGGCCCTGACGCTGCTGATCCTCGGCGGGGCCCAGTACTGGGTCGTCAGCGCCGAGTTCGAGCAGACGTTCGTCCGGGCGGGAACGGCGATGGCGCAGGACGATGCCCGCTCGATCGAGGCGGCCTACGGCCGACCCCACGGCCAGGACCCGTTCGGGGAGGTCGCCGAGGCGATCGCCGTGATCGGTGGTCGAGCCCACGTGAACGGCGTGTTCCTGGTCGATCAACGCGGCATCGTGGTCCAGAGCCATGATCCGGCGGAGATCGGTGAGGTGGAGACCGAGAACGTCGGGCTGGTGCAAGGCGGCGGCACCTATGCCGGGCCGTCGCGCCGGGAGGACGACGGGGCCGACACGTTCGAGTACGTCTGGCCGGTCCGCCTCGACGGCGCCCTGCACGCTCTCGAGATCGACGTGGACGGGGGCGCCTTCCGGCACCAGCTCGAGCACCTACGTCGGAACACGCTCGCGTTGATGATCGCCGGGTTCGTCCTCGCCGTCCCGCTGTTCTACCTGCTGGGCGGCCGTCGCCTCGCGCGCCTGCATCACGTGGCGGTCAGCCGGGCCACCCGCGACGGGCTCACCGACCTCGGCAACCAGACGTCGTTCCAGGAGGAGCTGCGCCGCGCCGCGGCGCACGCGATCCGGTCCGCCGAGCCGCTCAGCGTGGCGGTCGTGGACCTCGACGACTTCAAGGTCGCCAACGACCGGAACGGGCACCGCGCCGGCGACGTGCTGCTCACGGGGGTGGCGGAGCTCCTCGCCGACGGCTCGCCCGGCCTCAGCGCGTTCCGCATCGGCGGCGACGAGTTCGCGCTGCTCATGCCCGGCACGGACGCGTCGTGCGCCGAGCGGCACCTGGAGACCGTCCGCACGGCGGCGGCGGGACGGCTCGGCGGGGTCACCTTCTCGAGCGGCGTGGCCGAGCTCGACCCGGAGGCGTCCGACGCCGGGTCCGTGGTCGAGCAGGCGGACGCGGCGCTCTACGAGGCCAAGCGACGCGGCCGTGACCGGACCGTCCGCTTCGACGACCTCGACGAGACGCTCGTCGTCACGGCGGCGCGCATCCGCGCCTTGCACGCGCTGCTCGTCGGCGCGCCCGTGGAGGTCGCGTTCCAGCCGATCTGGGAGCTGCACGACGCCCGGAACCGGCTGGTCGGCTTCGAGGCGCTGGCCCGGCCGCAGGTTCCCGAGCTGCTCGAGGTGGGGGAGGCCTTCGAGGTGGCCGAGCGGATCGGCCGCGCGCACGAGCTCGACGCCCTCTGCCGGCGGGCCACGCTGGCTCGCGCGTCCGAGCTGCCGCCGGGCGTGCTGCTCTTCCTGAACGTGTCACCCCAGTCGCTCGACCACGACGAGCTCGCCGGGGATGCCCTGGCCAGGGCGGTGCGGGCCGCGGGCCTCGAGCCGAGCCGCGTCGTGCTCGAGATCACCGAGCGCTCGGTCGCCCGACTCGACCGGGTCGTGCGCGAGGCGACCCGCCTGCGGGCGCTCGGGTTCAAGCTGGCCCTCGACGACGTCGGCGCGGGCAACGCCGGGCTCGAGATGCTGCGGAGCCTGCCCGTCGACTTCGTGAAGATCGACCGTGGGGTCGTGTCCGCCTCGAGCGCGGGCGGCAGCGCCCGGGCCGTGCTGCACGCCGTCGTGTCGTTCGCCGCCGAGGTCGGCGCGTTCGTCATCGCCGAGGGCATCGAGAGCGAGGAGATGCTCGCCCACGTCCGGCGCCCCGCGCGCCGCAACGGTACGGACCGCCGGACGGGCGTCCAGGGCGCGCAGGGCTACCTCCTCGGACGGCCGAGCGTGTCGCTCCCGGTCGACGAGGCGTCGGCCGCCGCCTGAGCCCGACCGACGGCGTCCCCCGCCGCGCGCGTCAGGCGTCGTCGAGCACCGCCGCGTCCTGCGGCACGTACCCGAGCACCCGGCGGGCCTCCTCGAGGTCGTGGAAGCGGTTCGGGTTCGCGGAGACGCCATTCACGCAGGCGTAGCGGTAGTCCGCCACGAGGCCGCGCTCGACCAGCTGCACGAGGTCACGCTGGGAGAGCCACAGTGCGGCGAAGCGCTCGAGCATGCCACGCTCGTCCAGCGGGAGCCAGCCGGCGTCCGCGGTCCGGGCCGCGATCCGCCAGTCGTCGTCGAGCCTGCAGTGCCCGATCCGGAGCGACAGGACGCGGAGGCCATGCACGTCGGCGTAGAGGCGCCCGAGCGCCTCGCCGAAGACCTTCGACGCGCCGTACAACGAGTCGGGCCGGATCTCCGTGCGGTGGTCGAGCACGAAGCGTCGGCGGTAGGACTCGACGCCCGCCTCGACCTCGTTCTGGCCGACCGCGTGGTTCGAGCTGGCCCAGACGATCCGCTCGACGCCGACCTGCCGAGCCGCCTCGAAGGCGTTCCGCAGGCCGATCAGGTTCGCGTCGAGCACCGACTCCCAGGGCGCGTCGACGGCCGCCGCGCCCGCGAAGTGCACAAGCGCGCGGCAGCCCTCGAAGGCGCGCACCAGACCGTCGAGGTCGGCGAGGTCGA
>CADCWC010000088.1 GCA_902806305.1 uncultured Thermoleophilia bacterium
TGGCCACCGTGCCGCTGCTGTGGCGTCGCAGCGCGCCGCAGCTCGCCCTCGTGGCGATCGTCGCGGGCGTCTTCGCCTGCCTGGCGACGATCACCCCCTACGACGTCGTCGTGCTGCCGCTCCTCGTCAGCGCCTACTCCGTGGCGGTGACGGGCGACCGGCTGCGCTCGGCCCTGACCGCGGTGGTCGTCGTCGCGACGACGGCCGGTGCCGTCGCCCCGTACCTGGACGAGGGCGCCGATTGGAGCGACGGGCTGTTCAACGCCGTCGCGCTGGTGCTGGCGGTGGTGACCGGTGAGGCGGTGCGCGCGCGCCGCGCGGTCCGCCTGGCGACACTCGCGCGAGAGGCCGAGCGCGAGCGCAACCAGCGCGCGGAGGCCCTGCGCATGGTCGCCGAGGAGCGGCTTCGGATCGCCCAGGAGGTCCACGACGTCGTCGCCCACGCGATGGTCGCGATCAACGTCCAGGCGGGCATGGCCGCGCACGTCCTCGACCGCAGCCCCGAACGGACGCGCGCGGCGCTGCGGGCGATCAAGGACGCCTCGAGCGTGGCGCTGACCGACCTCGCCGGGACGCTCGGCGCCCTGCGCGACCACGGTGACGCCGTGCCGTTCCGGCCGACGGGAAGCTTGTCCGGGCTCGAGGAGCTCGCCGCGCCGCTGCGCGGGGCCGGCATCGACGTGGAGGTGGCGGTCAAGGGTCCCGAGGACCTCGTGCCCGCCGCGATCGGCGCCGCCGCCTACCGGATCGTCCAGGAGGCCACGACGAACATCCTCCGCCACGCGGGTGCCCGGCGGGCGAGCATCACCGTCGAGGTGACCGACGACGCCGTCGACCTCGCCGTCGAGGACGACGGCGCCGCGTTGGCGCCGGTCGGCGGTCCGGTCGACGCGGGCACGGGCAACGGTCTGCGCGGGATGACCGAGCGCGCGGCGACGCTGGGCGGCCGGCTCGACGCCGGCCGCCGGCCCGACGGCGGCTGGCGCGTCCACGCGGTGCTGCCTCGCTGATGGGCATCCGGGTCCTGCTGGCCGACGACCAGGCGCTGGTCCGCGCGGGCTTCTCCGCGCTGCTGGAGTCCGAGGACGGGCTCGAGGTCTGCGGCGAGGCGGGTGACGGCGAGCGTGCCGTCACCCTGGCGCGTGAGCTCCGGCCCGACGTGGTCCTGATGGACGTGCGGATGCCGCGCATGGACGGCATCGAGGCCACGCGGGCGATCACCTCCGATCCGGCCCTGGCGCAGACGCGGGTCGTGGTGCTGACGACCTTCGAGCTGGACGAGTACGTCTTCGGGGCGCTGCGCGCCGGCGCGAGCGGCTTCCTGCTCAAGAACCTCGAGCCGGAGGACCTGCTGCGGACGGTCCGCATCGTCGCGGCCGGCGAGGCGCTGCTCGCCCCGCGCGTGACCAAGCGGCTCATCGAGGCCTTCGTCGAGGCGCCGCAGCGCGTCGCGCGCCCCGCCGCCGGCCTCGACGAGCTGACGGCCAGGGAGCGCGAGATCCTGGAGCTCGTGGCCCTCGGCCTCTCCAACGTCGAGGTCGCCGAACGGCTGTGGCTGTCGCCGCTGACGGTCAAGACCCACGTCTCGCACGTCCTGAGCAAGCTCGGCGCGCGCGACCGGGTCCAACTCGTCGTCGCCGCCTACGAGACCGGGATCGTCGTCCCGGGCCAGTAGGCGCCGGCGCGCTCAGCGGCGGCCCGCGGTCACGCCCCGGAGCGCGTCGAGCGACTCGCCGATGAGCTCGGGAAGCTCCCGCCGGTCGGCCGCGGCGACCCAGCGCTCGAACGCGTTGCGGAAGACCGCGACGGCGGTCTCGGCGCTGATGCTCGCCGCCGGCTCGGCGACGCCGCGCTCGCGCAGGGCGGCGGCGAGGGCGGCGGCGACGCCGGCGAGCTTGACCAGCTCGCGTTCCTGGAGCTCCGCGTTGGCCATGATCACGCGCTGGCGGCGGCGGGCGAGCTCGCGGCGGTCGTGGAACGCGTCGGCGACCGCTTCAAGGGTCACCGCGATGGCCTCCAGCGGGGCCGCGGAGGCGGGCGCGCCGGTGAGGCCGTCCACGAACAGCTGCTTGAACTCGTCCGCGCCGCCGAAGAGCACCTCGCGCTTGTCGGCGAAGTGGCGGAAGAACGTGCGCTTGGTGAGGCCGGCTCGCCTGGCGATGTCGTCCACCGTGGTCTGCTCGTACCCGTGCTCGCCGAAGAGCTCGAGCGCTGCCTGCTCGAGCCGGCCGCGGGCGTTCGGCTCCCATCGCGTCACGGCCCCGACTATACGCCACGACACCGAGTGTCATGTGGTGCTAGGGTGACGACACCGAATGTCATCAGCCCTCGGTCGCACGCCGTGCGACGAGGCGGTGACGGCAATCCGGAGGTCCCTCATGCGTGTCCTGGTCACCGGCGCCACCGGCTGGATCGGCTCCGCCGTCGTTCCCGAGCTCGTCGGCGCGGGCCACGACGTCGTCGGGCTCGCCCGCTCCGACGCCTCGGCCGCCACCCTCGCCTCCGCCGGCGCCGAGGCGGTTCGCGGGTCGCTCGACGATGTCGACGTCCTGCGTGCGGCCGCCGCCGCGTCGGACGGGGTCATCCACCTGGCCTTCAAGCACGAGGAGGCGTTCTCCGGCGACTTCCCGGCCGCCACGGCAGCCGACCGCCGCGCGATCCGCGCCCTCGGCGGCGCGCTGGAGGGCTCGGGGCGGCCGCTGGTGATCGCCTCCGGCGTCGCCGGCCACGCCTCCGGGGCGCCCGTGACC
>CADCWC010000089.1 GCA_902806305.1 uncultured Thermoleophilia bacterium
GGCGCGTCCACCTGCAGCGGCAGGTCGGTCGTGGACGCGTTCGCGGCCCAGTCGGCCGCCGCGACCTGGAGGGTGTGCGCGCCGGGCGTGAGCAACCCCGCGTCGAGCTCGGCGGTCAGGGTCGAGCCCTCCATGCGCGTGGCGAGCGCGACGCCGTCGACGGACAGCCCGCCGTGTTCCAGCGTGCCGGCCTCGACCAGCGGCACGCGGAGCGGGTGCAGACCCGTGGCGGGGAGCCGGAACCCGGAGAGGGCGGCGGGCTCGACCCTCGGCGGGGCCACGTCGACGCGGGCGAAGCCATGGCCGGTGCGACCGTCGGGCCCAGGCGTCTCGACGTCGCGCGCGAGGACGCGGAGCCGTTCCGCGACACGAGCGGCCACGGGGCCGGCCGCCGCCTCACCCGCCACGTCGGGCCAGACGAGCGCGGCCGCGCCGGCCAGGTGCGGCGCCGCGCCCGAGGTGCCCCCGAACGTGGCGCCGCCGGAGACGAGACCGTGGGACGGGGCAGTCAGGTCGGGCTTGACGCGGCCGTCGTCCGTCGGACCCTCGGACGAGTACGGCTGGACGACCCACGTCAGGCGGTGGAACGACCCGACCGCCACGCCGCCCGCCGCATCGCCCGGGGTCGGGACGCTCGAGGCCGTCGTGCCGCCCGCCGCCAACGGGTGCCGGCAGAAGAGCGTCAGCGGCCCGTCCGGCGGTGCGCCGACGCGCTCGACCCGGAGATGGAAGGTGCCTGCCGAGGGCAGGCGCCCGGGTGGGATCTCGGCCCGGACCGCGGGGTCGGTCTCGAGGCGGGAGACGATCGGCTGCCCCGTCCGTGGGTCGACGACCGGAGTCGCCCCGGCGGCGTCGTGGAACAGGCCGAGGCGGTACAGGTTGCGCCCGTCGGCGCGGGCACCGGGCCAGGACAAGGTGCACGCCGGTCGATTGGTCGCGAGCAGCGTCTGCGGGAAGGCGTCGCCGACGCCCGGCACGTCGAGTCCGCCGTCCCCGTTCGCGTCGACGTACCGTCCCTCCCAGTGCCGCTCGCGGTAGTTGCCGACGGAGTTGATCCAGAGCACGCCCGCAGCGGCCGCTGCGTCGACGCGCCGCGCGAACCAGCCGGTTCCGTCGTAGGGGCCGACCAGGAAGGAGTTCGAGTGCACGACGATGTCGGCGTGCCACTCGTCGACCAGCCAGTCGACCGCCTGACCCCACTCCAGATGGGTGTGGTAGTTCACGAACGCGTACTCCGCGCCCGGCGCGAGGTCGTACGTGATCTCCGCGACGCGCTCCCCGTGGTTCGAGGTCACGCCGTTGAAGTCGCGTCCGCTGAGCCCCCACGTCCGGTCGAACGAGCGGCGGACCTGACGCTCGAGCGGCGGCAGCTCCGTCCCGCTCAAGGCGTCGAGGGCCGCCACGTTCCCGAAGGCGAGGTCGAGGACCGCGATCCGGAGGCCGCTCCCGTCGCGCCCCTGACGCGCGAGCCCGTCGGCGCCCATCCGACGCCCTCCCTCGGACACCACGGCGTCGCCCATGGCGACCGCCGGTCGGCTGACGGCCGCCACATCCGGGTCGGCACCGAGCGCCCGTTCGGCCTCCACGTCCGGCACGACGACCTGGAGCCGCCCGTCCGCGGTCGTCTGGACGTCGCCGCCCACCTCCCTGACGGCCTCCAGGGCCCGGCGCGGGTCCCCGGCCGCGTCGACGATCACCTGCACACCGCCGGCGGAGGGCGCCGCCGCGGACGCCGACACGGGCCAGAGCACGACGCCCGCCAGGCACGTCGCGACCGCCCACACACTGCCCCACCGTCGGACGATGCCATCCCCGCCATGCATCACGACGAGCGTACCGGCATGGCGCTCGCGCCGTCGGGCGCCGGTCGCGGGGCCGCGGCCGACGGGCGGCGGCATGGGGGTCGGACCCGGTGCCGTCCGCCCTTGACCCTCCGGGAGGCGACTGCGATGCTCGCACGACGACGCGGATGCCACGACGACCGACCGATCCGGACGTCCACGTCGAGGCGCCCACCCGCGGCCGCGTGATCGGCGGCGTGGCGACGTCGATCACGGCCTTCATCGGCACGGCCCGTCGAGGTCCCGTCGACGACCCGGTGACCACGAAGGGCTGGGGCGACTTCGAGCGCGTGTTCGGCGGTCTGTGGGAGGCGAGCCATCTCGGCTACGCCGTCCGCCAGTTCCTCGGGAACGGGGGCGCCGAGGCGGTCATCGTCCGGGTGGCAGGGGCCGGCGCGGCCGCGGCCCGCTTCGAGGGCGGCGGCTTCAGGTTCGTGGCCGCGTCTCCCGGCAGCTGGGCGAACGACCACACGCTCGACGTCGAGCCGCTGCCGGGAACGGCGCTGTTCCGCGTCACGGTGAGCGACACGCACGGCGTCCGGGAGCGCTTCCTGGACGTCTCGACGGCTGAGGACGACGACCGGTTCCTGCCTCGGGTCCTCGACCGTGACGGCGCCCTCGTCCGCGTCGTGGAGACCGACGGCTCGTTCGCGCTCCCTGGCGGGCAACCGCAGGCGACGCACCTGACGGCCGTGGCGGCGAGCGGGACGGACGGCGGCCTGCCCGGCGTGGACGCGTACCTGGGGAGCCGCGCGGGCCGGACCGGCGTCTTCGCGCTCGAGGGCGTCGAGCTGTTCAACCTATTCGTCATCCCGCCGCCGACACGTGCCGCCACCACCGACGCAGCCGTCTACCGGGCGGCGCTCGCCTACTGCCACGCGCGTCGCGCCGTCCTGCTGGTGGAACCCC
>CADCWC010000090.1 GCA_902806305.1 uncultured Thermoleophilia bacterium
GCGGCCCTCGCCCCCTCGCCGGCGGCGGCCGCGCCGGCGGCCGCGGCGGCCGTCGCGACCTACGCCGTCGTCCTCGTGGCCCTCGGCGGCGTGCCGCGCGTCCTGCGTCGCCCCGGCGCCTGAGCGCGAGGGCGGCCGGTACACTCGACCCCCGTGGTCGACGGGAAGACGCTGGCCGTGGTCGTCCCGGCCCACAACGAGGAGCGGCTGATCCGCACGATGCTCGGCGCGCTGCCGAGCATCGTCGACCGGGTCTACGTCGTCGACGACGCCTCGCCCGACGGCACGGCCGCCGAGGTCGAGGCCCACCGGGCCGCGGACCCGCGCGTGACGCTGATCCGCCACGACCGGAACGGCGGCGTCGGCCGGGCCATCGTCTCGGGCTACCGGGCGGCCCTCGAGGAGCGGATGGACCTCGTGGCCGTGATGGCGGCGGACAACCAGATGGAGCCCGCCGACCTGCCGGTGCTGGCGGGAGCGGTCGCGCGCGGGGAGTGCGACTACGCCAAGGCCAACCGGCTCGTGACGGGCGAGGCCTTCAAGCAGATCCCCAAGGTCCGCTACTTCGGCAACGCCATCCTCTCGCTGCTGACGAAGATGGCCTCCGGCTATTGGCGCGTGGCCGACTCGCAGTCCGGCTACACGGTCATCTCGCGCCAGGCCCTCGCGACGCTCGATCTCGACGCGCTGTACCCGCGCTACGGCTTCCCGAACGACCTGCTGGTGCGGCTGAACGTCGACGGGAGGCGCGTCCGCGACTACCCGTCACGACCGATCTACGGCGTCGGCGAGCAGTCCGGCATCCGGCTCTGGCGCGTCGTCCCGACCATCGCGATGCTGCTCTTCCGTCGCTTCTGGTGGCGGCTCTGGGCGCGCTACGTGGTGCGCGACTTCCATCCGCTGGTGTTCTTCTACCTGTTCGGGACGATCCTGGCCCTGCTCGGCACCGCGCTCGGGCTGTTCGTGGTCTACCGACGTCTCGACGGCCACGCCATCACGCCGGCCACGGTGGTCCTGGTGGCGCTGATGGTCATCTCGGGCTTCCAGTCGCTGTTCTTCGCCATGTGGTTCGACATGGAGTACAACCGCGACCGCGACTGACGTCTGGCGCGTGAGGATTCGGTGAAGGGGCCGGCGCCGCACGGGGGCTCCTGCGACCATGCGGCCATGACGAGCCGCCGTCCGCTCCTCCGCCGGCCCGCCGTGGCCGCCGTGGCCGCCGCGGGATCCCTCCTCCTGCCCGCCGCCGCCCAGGCCGACTGCCGCCAGGACATCATCCGCAGCTGGCAGGACGACGGGCGGGTGCAGGAGTGGTTCCCGCAGGCCTGCTACACGGGCGCGCTGCGGATCGCCCCGATCGACGTCCGCACGTACGCCAACTTCGGCGCCGTGGTCCGCCGGGCGAAGGCGCGCGACGCGCGACGCCCGCTGACCGTGCGCGTCACGCTGCCCGCCCGCTCGCGCGTCGGACGGCGTCCCCTGCTGCGGGTGACGGTCAGCCGCGTCGTGCGCAACCTCCGGGTGCAGCTCGTGCGAGGGCCGCGCCGACGCGTCGTGACGACGCTGGTCGTGCGCGGCACGAAGGCGGCCAAGCACGTCCCGCTGACGCTCCGCGGGACGTACACGCTCCGCGTGACGCGGTTCTGGCTGCTCGGGCAGCGACGGATCGCCGTCACCACCTCGCGGCCGTTCGTCCTGCGCGTCCGCCGCTAGGACGACGGGCAGCGGGGGCGGCGGCCGGCGCGACGGAGCCGGCCGGCCGCCACCGCGTCCGCCGTCAGACCGTCGCAGGCGTCGGATCCGGGCGGACGACCACCGTGTCCGCCACCGGGATGATCTCGTCGACCGGCAGGCCGGCCCGTCGGGCGTGTTCCTGGATCGCCTCAGGGCTCGTGGCCTGGTAGACGCAGACGGTGCCGACCGTGCCCGCGCCCTCGTCGAGCACGTAGCTGCGGATCCAGCGGATGTCGTCCGACATCTCGTCGTCGCCCACCTGCGCCGACCGGGCGCCGGCCGCTGCGAGCTCGTCCCCGGAGCGCCAGCCGCTCCGTCGCAGGATGACGTACGTGTTCATGTCCCTCCTCGGTCGATCACGCGAGTCTACGCCTCGCCGCGAGCGCCGTCACCGCCTCGTCCCGCCGGGATCCGTCGACCGTCAGCCGGCCGGCTCGCGAGCGGCGATGATCTCCCGGTGGACATCGTCGCCGTCGTCCCGGTCCTCCGCATGTTCGACGTGGCGACGGCGAGGCGGTTCTACGTCGACTGGCTCGGCTGCGCCGTCGACTGGGCCGACGAGCGGCCCGACGGGCCGGTCTACCTCCAGGTCTCGCGCGACGGGGTGGTGCTCCACCTGTCGTCGCATCACGACGACGGGACGCCGGGGAGCGTGGTGCTCATCGAGGTGCGCGACCTCGAGGGGCTGCACGCCGAGCTCCGGGATCGTCCGTACCCGTTCTTCAACCCGGGGCTCGAACCGCACCCCGCCGGACGCGAGCTGCAGGTGATCGATCCGTCGTCGAACCGCCTGCGCTTCTTCGAGCGCGCCCCGTCCGACGACCCCGCCACGGCCACGTGACGGGTCGGGGCGTCAGACGGTGACGTCGTGCCGCTCGCCGAGACGCGCCAGGTCGGCGTCGACCATCATCTCGACCATCTCCCGGAACGACACGCGCGGCTCCCAGCCGAGCTCCCGGCGCGCCTTGGAGGCGTCGCCGACCAGGCGGTCCGACTCGGTCGGCCGGACGAAGGCCGGGTCGACGCGGACGTGGCGCTCCGGGTCGAGACCGACGTGCTCGAACGCCAGCTCGACGAGGTCGCGCACGCTGTGCTCCTCGCCGCTCGCGACGACGTAGTCCGTCGGCTCGTGGTGGCGCAGCATCATCAGCATGGCCCGGACGTAGTCGCCGGCGAAGCCCCAGTCGCGCTTGGCGTCGAGGTTGCCGAGGCGCAGCTCGTCGGCCAGGCCGAGCTTGATCCGGGCCGCGCCGTCCGTGATCTTGCGCGTCACGAACTCGAGCCCGCGGCGCGGTGACTCGTGGTTGAAGAGGATGCCCGAGACGGCGAACAGGTCGTACGACTCGCGGTAGTTCACGGTGATGAAGTGCCCGTAGGCCTTGGCCACGCCGTACGGCGAGCGCGGGTAGAACGGCGTCAGCTCGTTCTGCGGCGCCTCGGGCACCTTGCCGAACATCTCGGACGACGACGCCTGGTAGAAGCGCACGGAGGGGTCCACCATGCGGATCGCCTCGAGCATGCGCGTGACGCCCACGCCGCTGAACTCCGCGGTGAGCACGGGCTGCCGCCACGAGGTGGGCACGAAGCTCTGCGCCGCGAGGTTGTAGACCTCGGTCGGGCGGGCCTCCTCGAGCGCGCCCACGAGCGAGAACTGGTCCAGGAGGTCGGCCTGGAGCAGGGTGACGCGCCCGGCGAGGTGCGCGATCCGCTCGCTCGACTCGGTCGAGGCGCGCCGGACCATGCCGAACACCTGGTAGCCCTCGTCGAGCAGGAGCTCGGCGAGGTAGGACCCGTCCTGGCCCGTGATGCCGGTGATCAGTGCCCTGCGGTCGCTCACGCGCGGTCTCCCCGGTCGGCGTGGTCGGGGAAGTATGCCGACCCGCCGGCGCCGGCCGCTCCCGTCGCCACGGCTGCGGGGCCGCCGTCCGCGGCCGCCACGAGCCCGTCGGTGATCGCGCGGGCGCACGCGTCCCACGTCAGCCCGGCGACGTGCGCGTGCCCGGCGGCGATCAGCCGCGCTCGCTCGGCCGCGTCGAAGACCGCGGTCTCGAGGGCCTCGGCCATCCCGTCGACGTCGCGGGCGACGACGCGCAGGGCGGCGTCCCCGCACGCCTCGTCGATCGACTCGTCGTCGGAGGCCACCGTGGGCACGCCCGCGGCCATCGCCTCCGGGACCGGCATGCCGAACCCCTCGAACAGGGACGGGAGGCAGAACGCGCGGGCGCCGGCCACGAGCGTCGGCAGGAGCTCCGTCGACACGTACCCCGTGCGCACGACGGCGTCGCCGAGTCCGAGGGCCGCCGTGCGCTGGGAGACCGGGTCGCCGCCCCAGCCCTCGGCCCCGACGAGCACGAGGGCCAGTTCGGGATGCCGCGCGTGGAGCGTCGCGAACGCGTCGACGAGGCTGACCAGGTTCTTCCGCGGCTCGAGCGTGCCCACCGCCACGACGTACGGACGCCCACCGGCCGGGTGCTCGGCGGTGAGCGGCGGGCGGGCTCCTCGGAACCGGTCGCCGACGCCCGGGCGCGCGATCCGGATCCGCTCGGCCGGCACGCCGAGACGATCCGTCACGTCGCGCGCGGTCGCGCGGGAGATGCAGAAGACGACGTCGGCGCGTCGGACGTCGTCGAGCTTCGCCCGGTGCATGCGCAGCGTGGCCTTGGTCGCGTGGTGGGGGAAGCGCAGCGGGACGAGGTCGTAGACGATCGCCGCCCGGACGCCGTGGCGCTGACGCGGGTAGAACCACTCGGTGCCGATGAAGGCGTCCGCGCGGCCCGCGACGCGCTCGAGCAGCGGGACCGGCGCACGGTTGGCCAGCGAGCGCCAGACGCGGGCGCCGGGCACGACGACCGCGCGGCGCTCCGTCCCGAACGGCAGCGGGTCGAGCTGGTCGTCGATCCTGGCCGTGCCCGCCCCGCCCGCCACGCTCAGCGCCACCCAGTGGTGCTCGGGCGCGATGCGACCGGCCGCGCGCAGCGCCTCGCGCAGGTAGTACCCGATGCCGGTGGGCGGCACGGCGAGCGGGGTCATGTCCCAGACGATGCGCACCGCGCGAGGGTAGCGGAGCACCCGCCCGCCGCCGGGCGGCGCTGGTCCTAGTACAACCCCCCGGTGCTCCGCGTGGCCCTCGACGTCGCCCACCTCCGCCTCGGGGAGGCAGGCGTCGCGCGGACGACGCGCGGCCTCGCAGAGGCGCTCGAGGCCGGCGCGGACGTCGACCTGGTGCGTCTCGGGGCGGGCCGGGGGACCGCGCGCGGGTCGATGGCCCGGCGCACGCTCGTCCTCGCGATCGACGGCGTCTGGTACCCCGTCGGGACGCGGCGCGCCGCGCGCCGGTCGGGCGCCGACGTCCACCACTGCCCGGCTCCGCGCGCACCGCTCCGACGCGGTCGGCCGCCGCTCGTGCTGACCGTGCACGACCTCGCCGCCCTCCGACACCCCGAGACGCTCTCGGGCTGGAACCGCCGCTACACGACGCGCTTCCTGCCCTCCATGGCCCGCGCTGCAGATCGCGTCACCGTGCCGTCGGCCGACACCGGGCGCGACGTGCACGCGCTGCTCGACGTCCCCGAGGCGCGGATCCGGGTGGTGCCGAACGGCGTCGACCGACGCTTCTTCGACCCGGCGCCCCGGGGCCCGGCGCGAGCACCGTACGTGCTGTTCGTGGGGACGCCCGAGCCGCGGAAGAACCTGCCCCGCCTGGCCGAGGCCGTCGCCGCCCTGCGGCGAGCCGGCAGGCCGGAACGGCTCCTGGTCGCGGGCTCGGACGGCTGGGGCGGGCCGTTCGCGGGTGCGGGTCCGCACGTGGAGCAGCTCGGACGGGTCAGCGACGCGGACCTGCACGCGCTCTACGCCGGCGCCGCGTGCCTCGCCATCCCCTCTCTCCACGAGGGCTTCGGGCTGCCCGCGGTCGAGGCGATGGCGGCGGGCTGCCCCGTCGTGGCCGCCCGGGCCGGCGCGCTGCCCGAGGTCTGCGGCGACGCCGCGGTCCTCGTCGACCCCCTCGACGTCGGCTCCATCGCCGCGGGCCTCGAGCGAGCCGTCGAGGATCGGGCGCGGCTCGTGCCGCTCGGCCGGGCGCGCGCCCGCGAGCTGACCTGGGAGGCGGCGGCCGCCCGGCTCGTCGAGGTGTACCGCGAGCTGGCGTAGGCGTCGCGGCCCGCGCTACGCTCCGGTTCGAACCGAGGAGGAGCCGATGGAGCACGCGTGCGGGGGGTGCGGTCGTTCCGTCGAGGACCGGTTCCGGTTCTGTCCCTGGTGCGGGACGCCGCAGCGGTCGAAGCTGGTCGAGCTGTTCCGACCGCATCCGCTCGTCGAGACGGACGGGAGCCGCGGGCTGCGGGTCTCCCGCTACCTCGGCGCGGAGCCGGCCGCGCGCCACGTCCGCTTCAGCGTCTGGGACGGCGACGTCGCGACCGCGGCGATCTCGGTCGCGGACGAGGAGGCCGCGCGCCTGGCGCGGTTCCTGGCCGCCGCCCCGGCGACCACGGGAGTCCGGCGGCGCTCAGTGGGCGACCGGGCGCGAAGCCGTCACTGACGGCGGCGCAGCGCCGCCGGCGGACGTCCGGCACCCGGTCTTCGCCCGCGTCTACGCGGCGCTCGCCCGGCTCGGCGAGGACCGCGGCCTGGCCGAGCACCGACGTGCGCTCCTCGCGGGACTCCACGGCCATGTCATCGAGGTCGGCGCAGGCGACGGGGCCACCTTCCGGCACTATCCCGCCGACGTCGAGTCGGTGCTGGCGGTCGAGCCGGAGCCCTACCTGCGTCGCCACGCAGAGCGGGCCGCCGCCGCGGCGCCCGTGCCGATCCGCGTCGTCGCGGCTCGGGCCGAGTCCTTGCCCGCCGCCGACGGGTCGTTCGACGCGGGCGTCGTGTCCCTCGTGCTCTGCTCCGTCGCCGAACCCGACCGCGCGCTGCGGGAGCTGCACCGGGTGGTCCGGCCGGGTGGCGAGCTGCGGGCGTTCGAGCACGTGCGCTCCGGCCACCCGCTCGGCGCCCGCGTGCAGGACGCACTCGACCCGGTCTGGAGCCGGCTCGCGGGCGGCTGCCACGCCGGCCGCGACACGACCGCGGCGATCGTCGAGGCGGGATTCCGGCTCGAGGACCTGCGGCGCTTCCGGTTCCCGCCGGGCGTGCCGACGCCGACGACCCCGCACGTCCGCGTGCGGGCCCGTCGCCCGCCGACGACCGTCGCGGCTCAGCCTGGATCCACCGTTCCGGTCACCTCCGCTGGCGCGTAGCGCCACGGTGCGTTCTCGGACGTCTCGGACGTGCTGCTGCGGTCACCTCCGCTTCGCGTAGGGCAGGCTGGAAGCCTGTTCAAGCCGCGGCAGCAAGGAGCGCACCGCCCGGGTGGGAGGCCGCGCAGCGGCCGGAAACCGGGCAGACCCCCGGCCAAGGGGCCACCCCCGACCTGCGGTCGTGGGCGGCCGAGGCGCCCCGAGGACGTACCGGGGCCGACGACGGACGGGGGATACAGGCTTAGTCGTCGGGCAGTCCGAAGCCCGGCCGGTAGCCGGCCAGGACCGTGGGGTGTCGCCGGACGAAGCGGGCCATCCCGCGGGCGTGCCAGAGCGTGCGCTCGGTCAGGAAGGCGCCGTCAGTGGCCGCCTGGTGCTCATGCCGGGCGACCGCGGCGGCCGCCTGGCGCACCGTCCAGCCCGCCTGCCGGAGCCGCCAGGCCAGGTCGATGTCCTCCACGTAGAGCGGGCGGAAGCCCTCGTCGAAGCCGCCGACCTCGTCCCAGGCCGTGCGACGCACGAGCCAGCACGCGCCGAGCGCCCAGTCGATCTGCCGGTCCTCGGTGGCAGCCGGGAAGTAGTGTCGGGCCGCGAAGCGGTCGGGCGGCAGGATCCGGCGCAGCGGCGTCCGTCGGAGCAGCGTGCCGAGCGGCGTCGGGAAGCGACGCGCGGACGGCTGCGGCGCGCCGCTCGGATAGACGAGCGCCGGCACGACGAGGCCGCAGCGCGGATCGGCCTCGGCCGCGATGAGCAGCTGGAGCAGGCAGCCGGGGCCGAGGAGCACGTCGGGATTCAGGATCAGGCCGAACCGGCTCGGCCACGCCGCCAGGCCGGTGTTGTGGTTCTCGGCGAAGCCGCGCCGCTCGGGCTGCTCCACGACCGTGGCGGCCGGGAAGGCCTTCCGAACCAGCTCGGCGCTGCCGTCGCCGGGGCTGTTGCAGACCACGACGACCCGCAGACTCGTCCCGAGGTCCTGCCCCTCGAGGGCCTCGAGGCACGGCCGCAGCCGGTCCGCCTCACCGGTCGAGACGATCGAGGCGGTGACGAGCGCGGGCGGCACCGGGGGCGTCGACCGTCCCGGTCGGCCGGCCCGCCCGCCGTCGGGCCCGCGCTCGGCCAGCACGTCGCCCCAGACGCCCACGAGGCGCTCCGCCGTGCGCTCCCACGTCAGGGCGGCGGCGCGCTCGAGACCTGCGGCCCGCAGGCGCGCCTGCTCGACGTCGTCGTCGAGCAGGCGCGCGAGGCCGTCGGCCAGCGCCGCGGGCGCCAGCGGGTCGACGAGCAGCGCGGCCCCGGCTGCGGTCTCCGGCAGGGCCGTCGCGTCGCCCGCGCGCACCGGCGTGCCGCAGGCCATGGCCTCGAGCACCGGCAGGCCGAAGCCCTCGTAGAGCGACGGGAACGCCAGGAGGCGCGCGCCGGCCAGGAGCACGCGGAGCGCGTCCTGCCCCTCGACGTAGCCGAGTCGACGGACGGACGCCTCGAGCCCGAGCCGCGCGACCACCTCGTCGAGCGCGTCCCCCTCGCCTCGCGGTGCGCCCGCGAGAACGAGCAGCTCCTCGCGCTCCGGTGACCGCACCCGGCGGATGGCCCAGGCCTCCAGCAGCCGCAGGAGGTTCTTCCGGGGCTGGAGGGCGCCCAGGAAGAGCGCGTACGGCCGGTCGAGCGCGAAGCGACGCCGCACCTCCTCGGCGGCCCCCGGCACGGGACGGAAGTCGGCGGCCACGCCCCAGGGCAGCGCCACGACCCGGTCGGGATCGAGCCCCGGCACCAGCTCGAGGAGATCGCGGCGGGCGTGCTCGCTCGGCGTCACGACGCGGGCCGCCCGACGCGCCGACCACGGCACGAACCGCGCGAACGCGGCTCGGTCGACGCGGGGCATGTACGCCCCCGTGCGCAGGTAGGAGACGTCCGCGACCGTCACGACGCCGGGGCACGGCAGCGCCGGAGGCAGGAGGTACAGCCCGTGGTAGAGCGCCGGGCGGTCCGTCCGGAGGCGCGCCGGCAGCGCCGCGGCGCCCCGGACGTAGTTCGAGCCGACGGCGACCCGGACCGGGGTGACCACGCCCCGCTCGGTCGCCTCGGCGGGCACGTGGGCCGGGTCGCGGACGTAGGCGAGGACGCGGAACGGGGTGTCGAGCCGGCCGAGCGCGGTGAGCAGGTTCCGCGTGACCGTCTCGTCGCCGGTCCGACGCCGGCCGAGGACGTCGGCGTCGAACGCGATCACCGGTGGCACGGGGCGCGAGCCTAGCAAGCAGCCGCGACGGTCGCCGGTAGTCTCCCCCGTCATGGCTGCCGGTCCGCCGCTCGACGGGCGCGTCGCGCTCGTGACCGGCGCCAGTCGTCGCGTCGGGATCGGGGCCGCCGTCGTGCGGCGGTTGGGTGACCTCGGCGCCGCCGTGCTCGCGCACGGCTGGACGCCGCACGACGCCGAGATGCCGTGGGGGACGGACGCGGGCGGCCCGGACGCGGTGCTCGCCGATCTCCGCGGCGAGGGACGGCGCGTCGAGGCGGTCGAGCTCGACCTCGCGACGCCCGAGGCACCGCGGCGCCTGGTCGAGACCGCGGTCGAGCGGCTCGGGCGGCTCGACATCGTCGTCGCGGCCCACGCCCGCTCGAGCACGGGCACGCTCGACGAGGTGGACGCCGCCGAGCTCGACCGCTCGTTCGCGGTCAACGCCCGCGCCGGCGTCCTGCTCGCCCAGGCTCTGACGGCGGTGCACGACGGTCGACCGGGAGGCCGCCTGGTGCTGTTCACGTCGGGGCAGCACCTCGGTCCGATGCCGGGCGAGCTCGCCTACGCCCTGTCGAAGGCCGCCCTCCACGGCATCACGCCGACGCTGTCGGCGCAGCTCGCGCCGCGCGGGATCACGGTCAACACGGTCAACCCCGGCCCGACCGACACGGGCTACGCCGACGCGGCGACCCACGCCGCGGTGGCGCGCGCGATGCCCTCCGGCCGTTGGGGGACGCCCGAGGACGCCGCCCGTCTCGTCGGGTTCCTCTGCACCGACGAGGCGGCCTGGGTGACGGGGCAGGTCATCGACTCGACGGGCGGCTTCCGCGGCTGAGGCGGAAGCCGCCCGGTCGAGGTCGAGGCGTCAGGCGCCCTTCTCGATCGGGACGTCGACGAGGTTGCCCCACTCCGTCCACGAGCCGTCGTAGTTCCGGACGCCGTCCCAGCCGAGCAGCTCGCGCAGCACGAACCAGGTGTGGCTGGAGCGCTCGCCGATGCGGCAGTACGCCGTCGTCGGCTTCGAGGTGTCGACCCCCTGTGCGGCGTAGAGGTCACGCAGCTCCGCGGCCGGCTTGAACGTGCCG
>CADCWC010000091.1 GCA_902806305.1 uncultured Thermoleophilia bacterium
CGTCGGCGGCAGCGCGCCGGACGGTGCGGGGTACTTCTACGAGCCGACGGTGCTGACCGACGTTCCCGGTGACGCGCGACTGCTCAAGGAGGAGATCTTCGGCCCGGTCGCGCCCATCGCCACCTTCACGGACGACGACGAGGCGGTGCGTGCGGCGAACGACACCGAGTTCGGCCTCGTCGCCTACGTCTTCACGGGCGACCTCGGCCGCGCCTTCCGCGTGGTCGACGCACTCGAGACCGGCATGGTCGGGCTGAACCAGGGACTGGTGAGCAACGCCGCTGCGCCGTTCGGCGGCGTGAAGCAGTCGGGCTTCGGCCGCGAGGGCGGGCGCGAGGGCATCGCGGAGTACCTCGACATGAAGTACGTCGCGATGGCGCTCTGAGGCAGCCGCCGCCGGCGGTTCGCCGGTCCGCAGGGCCGGTCGTGTGACGTTGCTCGCTCGCTAGCGGTGACTTGTCCGGCTGGTCCGATATGTCCCGCGTCCCCCTGCGGACCTAGGGGTGAAATGGTCCGTAAGGAGGAGCGAGGCGTCGGTGCTCCGCCGTATCGTCGGTGCACGCGGTGATCAACCGCGGTGCGCGACGACAGGAGGTGGCCGATGCTCAAGCGGCTGCCGGCGGGTGCCCGCGAGGTGCTCCTCGTCGCTTTCCTCTTCCTGCTCTACAAGGCCGGCCGCGTCGTCACCGGCGAGGACCTGCAGCGCGCCCTCGACGGCGCTGCGGCCGTCGCGGAGCTGGAGCGCTTCCTGCGCCTGCCCGACGAGGCGGCTATGCAGCAGCTGGTGCTGCCGCACGACGGCCTGGTGTGGGCGTCGAACGCGTACTACGCCTGGGTGCACTTCCCGCTGACGGCAGCGACGCTGCTGTGGGCGTGGTGGCGCGACCGCTTGTCGTACCTGTGGATCCGCCGGGCGATGGTGATCCTCACCATGGGTGCGCTCGCGCTGCACACCGTCTCGCCGCTCGCCCCGCCGCGCATGCTGTCGTCGATGGGCTTCGTCGACACCGGCCAGGTCTACGGGCAGTCCGTGTACGCGACCGGGTCGGCGCTGGCCGGCTGGGCCAACCAGCTCGCCGCGATGCCGTCGCTGCACGTCGGCTGGGCGGTCGTCGTGGCGCTCGCCGTGGTGACGATCAGCCGCAGCCGCTGGCGGTTCCTCGTGCTCGTCCACCCGGTCATCACCGCCCTCGTGGTCGTCGTGACGGCCAACCACTGGTGGCTCGACGGCATCGTCGCCGTGGCGATGCTCGCTGTCGCCGTGGCGCTGGTCCGTCCCGTCGAGGGCCCGTCGCCGGCGAGCGCCGTGTGCCGTCGCCCCGAGGTCGCCCTCACCTGAGCGAGATGGCTCGCGGTGCGGGGCCGTGCTCGCCGGCGGCGGCTGCTTTGCCGCGGCTGCTGCCCGCCGAGTAGCCTTGGCAGGCGCATCTGGAGGCGTCGCCTAGTCCGGTCGATGGCGCCCGCCTGCTAAGCGGGTTGAGGGCTACAACCCTCTCGCGGGTTCAAATCCCGCCGCCTCCGCGCACGCACGACAACGAAGGACCCCCGCCACGCGTGGCGGGGGTCCTTCGCGTATGCGGGACGGGCTCCGGGGTCAGGTGAGCCCGAGCCGCACCTTGAGCGCGTCCAGCTCGGCGAGCAGCATGCTCGGCAGCGTGTCGCCGATGGTGTCGAACCACTCCTCGATCGCGGGGATCTCCTCGCGCCACTCGGCCTCGTCGACGGCCAGCACCGCGTCGAGGTCCTCGCGCGGCAGGTCGAGCCCGTGGACGTCGAGCGCCTCTGCGGTCGGGACGTGGCCGATCGGCGTCTCGTGCGCGGGCGCCTTGCCCTCGAGGCGCTCGACGACCCACTTGAGGACGCGGCTGTTCTCGCCGAAGCCGGGCCACAGGAAGCGGCCGTCGTCCCCGCGGCGGAACCAGTTGACGTAGAAGATCTTGGGCAGCCGGGCCGCGTCGTGCTCCTTGCCGACGGAGATCCAGTGCGCGAAGTAGTCGCCGGCGTTGTAGCCGATGAACGGCAGCATCGCCATCGGGTCCCGCCGCACCACGCCGACCGCGCCGGTCGCGGCCGCGGTCGTCTCCGAGGACAGCGTCGCGCCGAGGAAGACCCCGTGCTGCCAGTCCCGCGACTCGGTGACCAGCGGGACGGTCGTCTTGCGCCGGCCGCCGAAGAAGATCGCGTCGATCGGCACGCCGCGCGGGTCCTCCCACTCCGGCGCGATGATCGGGCACTGCGCGGCCGGCGTGCAGAAGCGGCTGTTCGGGTGCGAGGAGGGCTCGTCCGCCGAGGGCAGCGTGCGACCCGAGCCGTCCAGCCCGGTCGGGGTCCAGTCGCGGCCCTTCCAGTCGGTCAGGTGCGCCGGCGGCTCCTCGGTCATCCCCTCCCACCAGATGTCGCCGTCGTCGGTGAGCGCGACGTTGGTGAAGATCGAGTTGCCCTTCTCGATCGTCCGCATCGCGTTCGCGTTGGTCTTCCAGCCGGTGCCGGGGGCGACCCCGAAGAAGCCGTACTCGGGATTCAGCGCGTAGAGCCGGCCGTCCTCGCCGAACCGCATCCAGGCGATGTCGTCGCCGAGCGTCTCGACCTTCCAGCCCGGAATGGTCGGTTCGAGCATCGCGAGGTTGGTCTTGCCGCAGGCCGACGGGAACGCGGCCGCGATGTACCGGACCGTGTTCTGCGGCGAGGTCAGCTTGAGGATCAGCATGTGCTCGGCGAGCCAGCCCTCGTCACGGGC
>CADCWC010000092.1 GCA_902806305.1 uncultured Thermoleophilia bacterium
CCCTCTGCGGCGCAGCTTGCGCCCGGGCTCCCTCAACAGGGTACCGCCCTGCCTCCGGTCGCCCGGCCACAATCTGCGGCGCGATGAGACGCCGGGCGACGATGACTGCTTCCTCAACGGGCTCCTCGATGGCGCCACGCCGGATGGGGCCTTCCTCGGCACCGGGGTGTCGACGGGCGCGCCGGTGCTGAACCGTGGTCGCCTCCACGGCCGGGTCGCCGTCATCACCGGCGGCACCAGAGGCATCGGGCGGGCGATCGCCGCGCGTCTGGCCTCCGAGGGGGCCGATCTGGCGGTCTCCTACGTCGATCACGATCCGGCCGCCGTCGAGGCGGACGTCCGTGCGGCCGGTCGGCAGGTGCTGGCGCTGCCGTCCGACGTGAGCGACGCCGCCGCCTGCGACGACCTGGTCACGCGCGTCGTCGAGCGCTTCGGCCGCCTCGACATCCTGGTGAACAACGCCGCCGTGACCGACGCGCACCGTCCGTGGGGCGCGCTCACCGAGGCCGACTGGGACCGCGTGATGGCCGTGAACGCCAAGGGGGCGTTCCTGGCGTTCCGGGCGGCCCACCCGCACCTCGCCGCATCCCCGTCCGGCCGGGTCGTCAACATCTCCTCGGCCACCGTGCACGCCGGCCAGGTCCACCTGCTGCACTACGTCTCGTCGAAGGCGGCGCTGATCGGGTTCACCCGCACCCTCGCCCGGGAGATCGGACGCGACGGCATCACCGTGAACGCGGTCGCGCCCGGGGCGATCCGGACGGAGTCGGAGATCGAGCTGTTCCCTGACGAGGCGGCCACGCTGCGGTCGGTGCTGGCCATCCAGTCGGTCGAGCGCCGAGGCCGGCCCGAGGACGTCGCGGCCGCGGTCGCCTTCCTGGCCTCGGACGACGCCTCCTTCATCACCGGGCAGACGATCAACGTCGACGGCGGGTGGACCATGCCGTGACCCGGGTGGCCCTCGCGTCGTTGGACTACGAGACGAACAGCTTCTGTCCCGGTATCGCCACCCTGGACGACTTCGCCTTCGCGGAAGGCCCCGAGCTGTTCGAGATGGGGCAGGGGCTCGACGAGATCGCGGGCGCCCGGGACGCGGCGCTCCGGCACGGGATCGTCCTGGTGCCGACCACCGCCGCCGGCGGGGTGAGCGGCCCGGTGGTCGAGGGGGCGACCTACGCCCGCCTCCGCAGCCGGTTCCTCGACGGCCTGGCTGCGGTGCGGGACTCCGTCGAGGGCGTCTACCTCCGGCTCCACGGGGCGATGGCCACCGACGATGAGGAGGACGTGGAGGGCGATCTCCTGCACGCCACGCGCGCGCTGTTCGGGCCGGACGTGCCGATCGCCGTCAGCTGCGATCTCCACTGTCATTTCACGCAGCGCATGAGCACGGCGACGCCGCTCGTCGTCGGCTATCACACGTGCCCGCACGTCGACCTCCAGGAGACCGGCGCGAGGGCGATCGAGCTCCTCGCGGCCTCGCTGTCGGGTCGCGCCCACCCGGTGCTGCGGTATCGCAAGATCCGGATGACGGCCTCGTCCGAGGGCCACGACACGTCGACGGGACCGGTTCGCGAGGTCATGGACCGGCTGCACGAGATGATCGACGACCCGGACGTCCTCGACGCGAGCGTCTTCCTGGTCCAGCCGTGGCTCGACGTCGCCGAGCTCGGCTGGGCGACGGTGGTCGTCGCCGATCGTCGGGCCTCGCTCGCGCAGGACCTCGCCGACGAACTGGCCGCGATGCTGTGGGACCGACGTGACGCGGTGCTGTTCCGCAAGACGTCGCTGGACGACGCGCTCGCCCGGGTCAGGTCGAGCCCACCGTCGGCGCGGCCCTTCGTCCTGGCCGACGGTGCCGACAGCTGCTCGGCCGGCGCGGCGGGGGACGGCGTCGTGCTGCTCGATCGCCTCCTCCGGGAGCCGATCGACGGAGGCTGCCTTCTCGTCGTCACCGACGCCGCGGGCGCCATCGCGTGTGGGCAGGCCGGGATCGGTTCCCGCCTGACCCTCGACCTCGGCGGTTCGATCACGCCGGAGCACTTCCGGCCCACACGGATCACCGGGACGGTGACCACGCTCTGTGACGGCCGCTACCGGTCGTCGTACCCGCCCGGGGAGGCGGACGTCGGGCCGACAGCCGTTCTGAGCACCGACGAGGGCGTCCACGCGATCATCACGACGCGCCGGGCGAACCAGCTCGACTACGAGCTGTTCCTGCGCGTGGGGCTCGACCCGCGCCGGCACAAGATCGTCCAGGTCAAGTCGGCCGGCGGCTATCGGGCGTTCTTCGAGCCGTTGGCCTTCGAGTGCATCGACATCGCGACGCCGGGCCCGGCGGACAGCCGTCTGCCCCTGCTGCCGTTCAGGCGCCCGGTACGCCCGCTCCACCCGTTCGACGCAGTCGTGGCCGAGCCGTTCGTCGCCGTGACGGAACGAGCATCTGCCGACCCGCGTGGGGACGGCCCGTGAGCAGTCGCGAGGTCGCCGTGGTGACCGGGGCGGCGTCCGGGATCGGCCGGGCGGTCTGTCGCGAGCTTGCCCGTCAGGAGGGGCTCGCGGTCGTCGGCATCGACATCCGGTGGCCCGAGGAGGAGTCGGACGGCATCGTGCGGATCACGGCGGACGTCGGCGACCCGGCGTCGCTCGCGGACGCCTTCGAGCGCCTCGACGCGGCGGCGCTCGGGTCGGTCACGAAGCTGGTCTGCGCGGCCGGGATTCAACAGCGGGCCCCGACGCT
>CADCWC010000093.1 GCA_902806305.1 uncultured Thermoleophilia bacterium
GACTCCGGGCGCTCCGGCGGCGGCGCTGCCGGCGGCGCCGGCGCCCGCGGCCTGCGCTCGCGGTCGCGATCCGACAGCGCCACGCCCGCGACGACGGCCGCCACGAGCAGGAGCGCTGCGGCGCTCCAGGAGGCGACCCGGCGAGACACGGCTGCGACCGTAGCCGTGCTGTGTCAGCGGGGGATCAAGCCGCCGTCCGGGCGGGCCTTGGCGGCCCTGCGAAGATCGACGGATGCCCCGCCCAGCCGTGGCAGGCCGGCCGGCGCCGCCGGTGCAGGACGCCCGCGCGATCGCGCGGCGCTACTACGAGGCCTTCAACGCCGGCGATCTCGACGCCTACGCCGACCTGCTCGACGAGGACGTGGAGATCGCGCTCGACGGCCGGCGGGTGCACGGCCGGGCGGCCGCCCGCAGGCTCGTGGCGTCGCTCCTGCACGCCTTTCCCGGCATCGTCGCGGTGCTCGATCGCACCGTCGCGGAGGGCCCCGACATCGTCGTCGCCGAGCTGCACCACGACAACGCCGCGGCGCCGGCGGCCGGGCCCGGCACGACGGGCGCGTCGTGGCGCCTGGCGGGGACCACCTGCGAGCTCTTCCGCCTGCGGAGGGGCCGGATCGCCGAGATCCGCAGCTACTACGCCGCCCACCCGGACGACCGGACGGGCGTCGCGCAGCTGCCCTCGCGCTGGGATGCGCACAAGCTCGCCGACGAGCAGGCGGCGCTGCGGCGCGTCGCGACGCTCCTGGCCCGCGGCGCGTCGGAGGAGGAGGTCGTCGCCAAGGTCAACGAGGAGATCGGGCGCATCGTGGGCGCGGACGCCGCGGCCCTCTTCCGCTTCGATCCCGACGACGACCTCACCATGCTCACCGCGTGGAGCGCCCGCGAGGGCTCCTTTCCCATCGGCGACCGCCGGCCGCTCAACGCCGAGCTGCGGGAGGTGCGCGACAGCGGTCGCGCACGGCGCTTCGACGCGCTGCCGGCGGACGCCCCCTTCGCGCAGGAGGCCCGGGACTTCGGGATCCGCTCGGCGGTCGGCGTCCCCGTCGTCGTCGACGGGCGCGTGTGGGGGATCGCCTTCGCGGGCTCGGAGCGTCGCGAACCGCTGCCGGCCGACACCGAGCGGCGGATCGCCGGGTTCACCGAGCTCGTGGCCACCGCGCTGTCCAACGCCCGGGCGCGCGCCGAGCTCCAGCAGCTCGCCGACGAGCAGGCCGCTCTGCGCCGGGTGGCCGAGACGGTGGCCCGTGGCGCTCCCGAGGCCGACGTCCTCGAGGCCGTCGTCGTCGAGGCGCGCCGGCTCGTCGGGGCCGGCTACACGACCCTCGCCCGGTTCGAGGCCGACGGGTCGTCCACGCTCCTGGCGGTGCACGACGCGCCGGCCGCAGTCGTGGCCGGCCGGCGTCAGCCGCCCGAGGGCCCGCCCATCATGCAGGAGGTCCGCCGCTCCGGGCGCCCCGTCCGGAGAGACAGCTACGAGGGCCGCCCCGCCGAGGGACGGGAGCGTGCGTGCCGGCTCGGCGTGTCGGCCGGCGCGGCCGCGCCGATCCTCGTCGAGGGCGCGGTCTGGGGAGGTCTGTCGGCCCTGACGCTCGGCGGGCCGGTTCCCCCGGGACTCGAGCACCGCCTCGCCCAGTTCGCCGACCTGGCGGGCACCGCGATCGCCGGCGCGCATGCCCGCGGCCAGCTGCGCAGCGTGGCCGACGAGCAGGCGGCCCTCCGCCGCGTGGCCGAGCTCGTCGCTCGCGGCGTCCCCCGGGAGGAGCTGTTCGCGTCGGTGGCCCGGGAGGCGTCCCGGCTCGTTGGGAACGAGGCCACCACGCTGCTGCGGTTCGACATCGACGGCGGCGCGACGGTGGTCGCGGTCTGCGGCGGCCCGGCTCCCGTCGGGACGCGCCTCCCGATCTCGCCCACCGACGAGAGCACCCCCGCGAGGATCCGGCGGACGGGGCGGCCCGCGCGCTCCGACGACCACGGCGCGATCGGGGCGCCGGCGTATGCCCGCGAGCTGCGCGTCGGCTCGAGCGTCGGCGCCCCGATCGTGGTGGAGGACCGCGTGTGGGGCATGCTCGGCGCCACCACGCCCGACCGGCCCCTGCCCGTCGCGGCCGAGCTGCGCCTGCAGCAGTTCGCCGAGCTCGTCGCCGCGGCGCTCGCCAACGCCCAGGCCCGCTCGGAGGTCCAGCACCTCGCCGACGAGCAGGCGGCCCTGCGCCGGGTGGCGGAGCTCGTGGCGACCAGCGTGGCGCCGGAGCAGGTGCTCGACGCGGTGGTGGCCGAGGCGTCCGGCCTCCTCGGGGACGCCGCCACGTCGCTGAGCCGCTACGAGCCGGCCGGCGACGCGACCGTCGTGGCGGTCTGCCGCAACCGGACCCCGGTCGGCCTGCGGGTCACGACCGAGGGACGGACGTGCCACGGAGAGGTGCTGCGGACGGGCGCCGCGTTCCGCCTGTCCACCTTCGAGGGCACGCCGCTCGCCGGCGCCGCGCGCGAGCTCGGGGTCCACTCTGCCGTCGGCGTGCCCGTCTTCGTCGACGGGCGCATCTGGGGGATGCTCGCCACGACGGCCTCGGGTCCGCAGCCCCCGCCGCCCGGGACGGAGGCGCGGCTGGCGCAGTTCGCCCGCCTGGTCGGCACCGCGATCGGCAACGCCGAGAGCCGGGCGCAGCTCACCGCCTCGCGCGCCCGGGTGGTCGCGGCCGCCGACGAGTCGCGACGGCGAGTGCAGCGCGATGT
>CADCWC010000094.1 GCA_902806305.1 uncultured Thermoleophilia bacterium
TCGGCGCGCGCCAGGTCATCCAGCGCGGCCGAGGTACCGTCGGTGCTTCCGTCATCGACGACGACCACCTCGCCGACCCCCGGATCCTGGAGGAGCGGTGGCAGCGCCTCCATCAGCATCGAGCACCGGTCGCGCGTGGGAATGATCACCGAGAGTACGGTCATGCGGCCACGGCCGGCTGCAGGCCGATGGGCGCGAGGAGCTCCGCGTCGGCGGCCACGACGGCATCCTAACGACGGGCTCCCAGATCCGGGGGTGGACGGACGTTCGTCCGGTCGACGCTTCGTTCGGCACCGGCGGTCCTATGCTGGTCGACGCGAACGCCGATGGCTGAGCCGATGACGACATACCGGTCGGCCGAGGGCGTCGACGAGCGCCGCCGCCCGCCGGCGGCCGGCGCGGACGTGGTGCTCGCTTCGGCGGGACCGCCGCGCCTGGGCCCCGCCGCGTTCGTCCGGCTGGTGATGCACCTCACCCGCCGCCACCTGGCCTCCTCGTACCACCTCACGCTGCTGGGGTGGGCGTGGCCGGTCGCCCGGCAGCTCGTGCAGCTGGCCGTCCTCGTCTTCCTGTTCTCCCAGATCTTCGATCTCGGGATCGAGAACTACCCCGTCTTCGTCTTCATCGGCCTGCTCTCGTGGACATGGCTCTCGTCCGGTGTCTCCTCCGCCGCGACCTCGCTCATCCAGCAGCGCCACCTCGTCAACCAGCCGCGTCTGGCGAACTCCACGTTGCCCGTCGTGGCGATCGCCGCGCCGCTCGTCGACCTCCTCTTCGGGGTGCCGATCCTGGTGGTGATGCTCGTCCTCACCGAGGGCCTGCGCGTGGAGGCGCTGGCGTGCATCCCGCTCGCCCTCGTCCAGCTCGCGCTGCTCACGGGCCTTGCCTGGATCGTCGCCTCGGTGAGCGTCATGTTCCGAGACGTCCCGAACCTCGTGACCGTGGTGCTCGGGGTCCTCTTCTACCTGACCCCCGTCTTCTACGGGCTGCGCAGCGTGCCCGACCGCTTCGAGTGGGTCCTGCACCTCAACCCGATGACGACCCTCATCGAGGCCTATCGCCATGCGCTGCTCGGCACGTCGGCGCCATCGGCCGGCGCCCTCGCGGCCGTGATCGCCTTCAGCTTCGCCGTGGCCGCGGGGGGGTTCCTCCTCTTCCGCCGGCTCGAGCCGGACTTCGCCGATCACCTGTGAGCGCGCGCCTCATCATCGACAACGCCTCGAAGGCCTACCCGCGGTGGACCGGCGAGCGCACCCTCCGGCACGCGATCCAGTACCGGCTGCCGGCGCTGTTCAGGGCACCGGAGGAGCGTTGGGCGATCGAGAACGTCAGCGTCCGCGTGGAGGCGGGCAAGGCCACGGGAGTGATCGGGTCAAACGGCGCGGGCAAATCGACGCTGCTCAAGCTCGCCGCAGGCATCACGCGACCGACCCGCGGACGTCTGCTGGTTCCGGAGCGGACCGCCGCCGTCCTGACACTGGGCGACGTGTTCGACTACTCCCTCAGCGGCCGGGAGAACGCGACGACGACCGCCGTGGCGGCGGGGATGAGCGTCGACGAGGCGCGCGACCGCGTGCCCGACATCCTCGCCTTCGCAGAGCTCGAGGGCTTCGCGGACGCGCCCGTGCGGACCTACAGCGACGGCATGCGCCTGCGGCTCGCGTTCGGCGTGATCGCTCAGCTCGAGCCCGACCTGATCCTCCTGGACGAGGTCATCGCCGTCGGCGACCTGAGGTTCCAGCGCAAGTGCATGCAGTGGGTGCGCCGCCGCCTGGACGCGGGCGCCGGGATGCTGTTCGCCTCCCATTCGCTCGAGCAGATCCTGCAGGAGTGCGACAACGCGATCTGGCTGCACGCGGGAGGCGTGCGCGAGGCGGGAGCGGTGGAGGACGTCGTGGCGGCGTATCGCGACGCGATGTCGTCGGAGACCCGTGCGCGCACGCCGGCGCCGACGGGCGAGGACACCGGAACCCTGGAGCTGCGCCGCAATCGCTTCGGCTCGCAGGAGGCCGGCGTGGTCGACGTCCGCCTGCTGGCCCCGGACGGGGTGGAGGTCCAGGAGGTGAACGTCGGCGGCGCGATCGAGGTCGCCGCGGTGCTCGACGTCCCGGCGGGCACGGCTGTGGACGAGCCGATCGCCGCCGTCGCGCTCGTGCGGGCCGCCGACGGCGTCGTCTGCTACGACACCTCGACCGGCGCCGAGGGCATCGCGCTGGGGGTCCTGGACGGCCGGCGGGCGGTCTCGCTCGTGTTCGACCGCCTCGACCTCTTTCCGGGTGAGTACTACGTCGACGTGGGGCTGTACGAGGCCAACTGGCGCTACGCGTACGACTACCACTGGCACGCCTACTCCTTCCGGGTCGTCGGGCACGCCTCCGACAGCGGGGTCTACCGGCCGCCACACGTCTGGCAGGTCTGAGATGGGCTACGCCCGCGTCGACCAGGTCGACGACCGCGGCCAGTTCGCGGTCCGCGGCGGGCTGCTCGACCTCTATCCCGCCACGGAGGACCGCGCGGTCCGCGTCGACCTGTTCGACGACGAGATCGAGTCGCTGCGCTGGTTCTCGACCTTCACCCAGCGCTCGCTCGGCGAGGCGGAGTCGATCGAGGTCTCGCCCGCCGCGGAGCTGGCCGCCGAGTACCGCGAGCTGGCGGAGATCGCCGCGCTCGAGGACGCCGAGAACCGGCCGGACATCGCCGAGCTGCTGCCGGTCGGCGACTTCCGGGAGCT
>CADCWC010000095.1 GCA_902806305.1 uncultured Thermoleophilia bacterium
CCGTCGCCGACGGCGGCGAGGCCCTGGTGGTGGGCCGAGTGGACGGTGGCACCGTCCGGCAGGAGCTCGGCCAGCAGCCCTCCCGCCGTGTCGACGCGGTGGCGCGTGAACGCTCCCGGGACCGGTCGGTGGAGCTCCAGCTCGCCCCGGTCGGCGATGTGCTGCTCGAGCGTGCCGCCGTAGGCGACGTTGAGCAGCTGGCAGCCGCGGCAGACCCCGAGGGTGGGCAGCTCCCGCCGCAGCGCCTCGCGCAGGAGCGCCGCCTCGACCGCGTCGCGGCGCTCGCTCGGCAGGGCCGTCTCGGGGTGCGGCTCGGCGCCGTAGAGCGCCGGGTCGAGGTCCTCGCCGCCGACGAGCAGCAGCCCGTCCACGACGTCCAGGACGGGCGAGGGGTCGAGGGCGAGCGACGGGTCGGGCGGCACGACCAAGGGGACGCCGCCCGCGAGGCGCACGCCCTCGACGTAGCCGCCGGGCACAACGCACGCCGGCACGTCGTGCCAGTGGCCCCACGAGGCGGGCGTCCAGTAGCCGGTGATGGCGATCCGGGGTCGCACGAGCACGAGGGTAGCGCAGCCCGCGGAAGCCGCCGTGACGCCGGCGGGCGGCCCTCGGACTCAGGCGCTCGGGTTGAAGAAGCCCTGCTCGACGAGCCGGGCGCGGTCCTCGGCGGAGACCTCGACGTTGCGCGGCGTGAGGAGGAACACCTTCTCGGCGATCCGCTGCATGCCGCCGTCGAGCGCGTAGGTGAGCCCGGAGGCGAAGTCGATCAGGCGCTTCGCCAGCTCGGGCTCGGCCGACTGCAGGTTCAGGATGACGGGAACGGCGTTCTTGAAGCGGTCGGCGATGCCCTGCGCGTCGTTGAACGAGCGCGGGGCGATGACATGGACGCGCACGGCCGTGGTCACCTCCGGGCTCGGCGCCGGCGGCCGGAGGACGGCCGTGGCGGCGGCGGTCGAGTCGGACGCACCGACGGCCGCCACCGCGCCCGCACGCCGTGGCCGGCGGACGACCTCGGGCTCCTCGCTGAAGATGTCGTCGAAGCTCTCGCGCCCCCGCGTGCGACTGCGGTCGATGCGCCGGACGTTCGGGCGCTCCCGGTAGGAGCGCTCCATGTTCGACTCGTGCGCCCCGGAGACCTCGTCCTCGTCGTCGTAGAACGACTCGTCCTCCGCGAGGCCGAAGTACACGAGGGTGCGGTGCCAGAGGTCACGGACGCCCATGGGAGGGAGAGCTTAGCCGGTCGCCCGGTCGTAGAGCGCTCCTCCGAGACGGACCACGGTGGCGCCCTCCTCGACCGCCACGAGGTAGTCCTGCGACGTCCCCATCGACAGCACGTCGAAGCGATGGCGTCCGGCCCAGCGGTCGGCGGCACCGTGCGCGAGCTCGCGCAGCGCGGCGAAGGAGCCCCGGGACGCCTCGGCGTGAGCCGCCGCGGGTGGCATCGTCATCAGGCCGCGCACGTGCACGTCGCCGAGCCCGGCGAGGGTCTCCAGGAAGGCGTCGAGCCGCTCCGGGAGGACGCCGTACTTCGCGGGGTCGGCGGCGACGTTGACCTCCACGAGGACGTCCTGCGGCGTGGCGGCGCGACGGTCGATCGCCGCGGCGGTCGACTCGGAGTCGAGCGCGTGGATGAGCCGCACCCGGCCGACGACGTCGCGGGCCTTGCGGCTCTGCAGGTGACCGATGAAGTCCCAGGTGAAGGCCACGTCGCCCGCGACCGCCTGCTTCACGACGAGCTGGTCGGAGCGGTTCTCGCCGAGCAGATCGATCCCCGCGTCGTACAGGACGGGGACGTCGGCGGCGTCGAGGTACTTGACCGCCGCGAGCAGCTCGACGCTCTCCGGCGCGCGTCCGGACCGCCTCGCCGCCACGCCGACCGCCTCGCGGATCGCCGTGACGCGATCGGCGAGTGTCTCCCGGTCGAGGTTCACGTGGGCTCCCGTCGCACGGCCAGGAGCGCCTGGCGGCCGCCGGGGGCGCCGTCCCGGCGGTGCGAGAAGAGCCGCTCGTCGCCGATCGTGCAGCGGTCGAGGACGTCGACGGCCGGCACGCCGGCCGCGGCCAGGGCGCGGACGGCGCAGTACGGGAGGTCGGCCGTCCCGTGGGCCGTGACGGCCCCGGGGCCGAAGCGGTCGACGAGCTCCGCGCCCACGTCGGCGCCGACCTCGTAGCGATCGGGTCCGGCGCACGGTCCGACGGCGGCGACGGCGGCGCCGCCGAGCACTGCCACCGTGGCCTCCACGACGCCCGCGACGAGGCCGCGGCGACCCGCGTGGCAGACGGCGTGACCCGCCCCGTCGAGCCGCGCGACGACCACCGGCACGCAGTCGGCCGCGAACACCAGCAGGCCGAGGCCGGGCGTCCCGGCGACCAGGCCATCGCCGTCCGGAGGCTGCGCCGCGGCGTCGAGCAGGTCGAGCGCGGGGAGCCCCTCGGCGCTGTGGACCGCCGACCCGTGCACCTGCCGGCACCAGCGCACCCGCGTCGCGCAGAGCCCGGCCGCGACGAGCAGCCGGCGCCGGTTCTCGCGGACGTGCGCGGGTCGGTCCCCCGTGCTCGCCGAGAGGTTGAGGCTCGCCCAGGGCCCCTCGGAGACGCCGCCCGCCCGCCCGGAGACGACGGCCTCCACCCCGCCCGGCCCGCGCCAGACGGCGAGCGGCACGCCGCCCCGCAGCTCGTCGACCCAGGCCGTGGTCCGGGCGGCCTGCACCTAGCCGCCCACCACG
>CADCWC010000096.1 GCA_902806305.1 uncultured Thermoleophilia bacterium
GCGCATGCCCTCGGAGATCGCCAGACCGGCGGCGTCGTCGCCCGCCCGGTTGATGCGCAGGCCCGAGGCCAGCTTCTCCATCGACTTGGTCTGCCCCATCGCCGTATGGGCCAGATTGCGATGCGCGTTGAACGCCTCGACGTTCGTGTTGACACGAAGTGCCATGAGAGATCCTCCATGATCTCGGGGGTCATGGTCGGCGTCGTCGCCGACCGGGGGCGTCCTGGCCCCCTTCTGCATCGAGTGCAGTCTTACTCTTAGTGTATCGGACGTTCCTCTCGATGCTTTAGATCGTGTTGAATCCTTGCAAGCAGTACGCGTACTCCAGAGCCATCGCCGAGGTGGTCTCAGGACGGCGACGCGCCCGGCGCGAGGCCGCCGAGCCGTTCGCGCAGCTCCTCCACCGGACGGGCGTCCGTCGGCGCCTCGGCCTCGACCGGCCCGTCTGCGTCGACGGCCCGCGCGTCGAGCGTCACCTCGCCTCGACGCACACCCTGCGCGCCGAGCGTCGTGGCGGTGAGCTCGACCCTCGTGTCGACACGGACGCGGTGGACCTCCTTGTCGTCGCGGCCGACCCAGACCCGAGCCGTGCCGGCCTCGAGCGCCTCGCGCAGCGCCGCCGCGTCGAGTCCGGCGGCGTCGCCCAGCACCGGCACGACTCCGACCACGCCCGCCAGGCGCTCGGCCACGGCGTCGGCGTCGGTCTGACCCTCGACGACGTCGCACGCAACGCCGTCGACGTCCTCGGTGCCGATCACCTGGGCGTCGTCGGCCAGAAGGACGTCCGGCTCGGCGAGCAGCGCCGGCGTGACGGCCGAGAACACGCCGTCCGACTCCGGTAGCACGTACCACTCGTCGAGGAGTTGCGCGTAACTGCGCGTGCCGACCGCGACGACCCGACCGTCGGCCTTGAGCACGCCGGCGTCGAGCGTCAGCCGGAGGTCGGCCGCACCTCGCCGGCTGTCACCGCGTCCCGTGACGTGCAACTCGAGCGGCGTGTCGACGAACGCGGCGACCGCACCACGCGCCTCGCCCTCGAGGCGGGCCTGCAGACGCGTGTCGATCTCCTGCGGCCCGGCGCCGGTCGGGCGTACCTGCGCGAGCAACGTGTCCGCGGCGACGGGGTCCTGGCGAGCCAGACCGTCCCCCCCGCCGTCGCCCTCCTCGTCGCCGCAGCCGGTCAGCGCGAGCGCGACCACGCCGACCACGAGAACAGTGCGAGACGAACCGCGCATCGAGGGTGAGCGTACTACAGCGTCACGTCAGGGCCCGGCGACCTGCCACACGGGCGACGGAAGACGTTGACACCCGGAGGCGGAGCGGTATGTCCTGTCTCATGTCTATAGTGCTTCGGCATCGACGTGACGGCCCCGGAGGAGTGGAGGACAATGACTGACCAGCAGGTGGAAGACGGCGCGGAGGCCACGGGCCGGCGCGGCGAGATCGGACGTCAGACGTACGAGCGCGTGCGCGCATTGCTCGACGGCGGAATGTCACGTTCCGATGCGTTCAGCCAGGTCGGCGAGGAGACAGGCCGCAAGGCCGGCACCGTCGCGACCGCGTTCTATCGCATCGCGCGAGAGCAGCCCGACGGCGGTGGCGTGCGCCAGCGCCCGCGGCGGGGACGAGCCGCGACGGCCGGGAGTGGCACGCGGACGGCGCGGCAACGCAGCGCGGGAGGGACCCCGTCGGCGTCGGTCGACCGCCTCGTGGCCGACGCACACCGCACCATCGACCAACTCGCGACACAGCTGCGGGAGCTGGACGGCGAGGTGCGACAGCTCCGCGACCAGGCGACCCGTTACGACCGCATCCGGCGCATGATGTCGGAGTGACACAGCCGCCCACGGTGTGGTGAGCACCACGCCGCTGTGGCTGGTCGACGCTCCGCCCCCGCGCCCGGGCCTCGACGTTGACGTCGAGGCCGACGTGGTCATCGTCGGCGCGGGGGTCGGAGGATTGTCGTCAGCGTGGCATCTCGCGGGCGCCGGTCTGCGGGTGGTCGTGCTCGAGGCGCGGACGGCGGGTGGCGGGGCGAGTGGTCGGAACGGCGGCTTCCTGCTCGCCGGGGCGGCACGGTTCCACCACGACCTGGCGGAGCGCCTCGGGCCGGAGCGTGCGCGCCGGCTCTACCGGCTGACACTCGAGGCGCAGGAGGAGATCCACCGTGTGGCCCGACAGATCGGGGCGACGCGGCACCTCCGGCGCGCGGGTGGGCTTCGCGTCTCCTGGGACGCCGACGAGGCGGCCGACGTGCGCGCGCTCGCCGCCACGCTGGCCGCGGACGGCTTCCCCGGCGACCTTCTGGACGCCGAGGCGCTGCCGCCGGTCCTCCGGGCGCCCGGCCGCATCGCGCTCCGCACCGCGCACGACGGCGGCATGCATCCGGCGCGGTGGATCCGTGCGCTCGCAGCCGCGGTCGAAGAGCGCGGCGTGACGGTCCACGAAGGCACGCGCGTCGTGGCGCCCGTCCTTCGTGGCGCGGGCCAGGCGGTCGTCGAGACGCCTCACGGCCGGGTCCGCGCCCGTCACGTCGTGGTCGCCGCCGACGGGGCGCTGCCGGAGCTCGTACCGAGCCTCGCGGGCCGCGTCCGACCGCGACGGCTGCACATGGTGGCCACGGCGCCGACCGGCCGTGTGCTCGGCCCCGAGACCGTGTACACGCGGTGGGGTCTCGAGTACCTGCAGCAGACGCCGGACGGCCGCGTGGCCATGGGGGGCT
>CADCWC010000097.1 GCA_902806305.1 uncultured Thermoleophilia bacterium
GGCGAGCACGCGGTCGCCGTCGCCGTCGAACGCGAAGCCGACGGCGTGGCCGTCGACGAGCTCGGCCAGCGCGTCGACGTGGGTCGAGCCGACGCCGTCGTTGATGTTCCGGCCGTCGGGCTCGTCGGCGATGACGGTGACCGACGCGCCGAGGCGGCGGAAGATCTCGGGCGCCACCTGGTGCGTGGCGCCGTTCGCGCAGTCGAGCAGCACGCGAACGCCGGAGAGCGACAGAGCTGCGAACCGCGACTCGAGGCCCCGCAGGTAGTCGGCGCTCGTCCCGTGCAGCACGCGGACCCGGCCGATGGCGCCCGCGACCGGAGCACCTTCCTCACCGAGCCGTTGTTCGATCGACAGCTCGACGTCGTCGGACAGCTTGAAGCCGTCCCCACCGAAGAACTTGATGCCGTTGTCGCGGTACGGGTTGTGCGAGGCGCTGATGACGACGCCCAGGTCGAACCCGTACTGCGCGATCAGCAGCGGCACGGCGGGCGTCGGCAGGACGCCGCCGAGCAGGACCTCCCCCCCGGCGGCGGCGACGCCGGCGCCGAGGGCGGCCTCGAGCATCTCGCCCGACTCGCGCGTGTCGCGCACGACGAGCACGCGCGGCTTCTCCCCGGCGACGACCTGCGTCGCCGCCTTGCCCAGCCCGAGCGCGAGCTCGGCCGTCAGCACCTCGCCGGCGACGCCCCTGACGCCGTCGGTGCCGAACAGACGGCGAGCCATCGCGCGACGAGCGACTAGCGCTTGGAGAACTGCGGCTTCTTGCGGGCCTTCTTGAGGCCGGCCTTCTTGCGCTCCTTCGCGCGTGCGTCACGCGTGAGGAAGCCGCGGCGCTTGAGCTCGCCACGAAGGTTCGGATCGGCCTCGAGCAGCGCGCGCGAGACGCCGTGGCGCAGCGCGCCGGCCTGCGCCGAGACGCCGCCGCCGAGCATGTTCGCGATGACGTCCATGCGCTCTTCGTAGCCGACCGCCTCGAGCGGCTGGCGGATGTTGCGCCGGAGCGTGGCCCGCGGGAAGTACTCGTCGAGCGTCTTGCCGTTGATCGTGTAGGCGCCCGTGCCCGGCTTGAGCGTGACGCGCGCGATCGCGGTCTTGCGCTTGCCGGTGGCCTTGTAGGTCGCGCCGGCGGCCAGGTCGATCGAGACGGCGGCGATCGGCTCGGCGATCGCGTCCTCGTCGGCGGCGGCGAGCTGCTCGTCGGCGGCGTCGGACAGGTCGCCCTCGTCGCCGTAGGGCGAGAGGCCCGACTTGTCGTCGCCGTCCATGACGATGTCGACCTCGAGGTCCATGCCCGGGATCGCCGGCTTCTCGCGCGGCGCGACGGGCTCGTCGTCGTCCTCGTCCTCCTCGACGTCGGTCTCGGCGACCGGCGTCGCGGCGGGCTGGTCGGCGGACTGCTCGGCAGGCTCGGGAGAGACCTCGGACGCGGGCGCGCCGACGGACTCGGCGACGTCGGGATCGACCGCCTCGACCTCGGGCGGGGTCTCGGACGTGGCCTCGGTGGGCGGCGCCGTCTCGGCTGGAGCGGCGGCCTGCTCCTCGTTCTCGTCGGGCGTGGGCGTCTCGTCGGCCATCTAGGAAGCGATCTCCATCGGTTGCGGCTTCTGCGCCTGGTGCGGGTGCTCGGGCCCCACGTAGACCTTGAGCTTGGTGATCTGCTTCCGGGCGAGGCGGTTGCGGGGCATCATCCCCTTGACGGCGATCCGGATGATCTCCTCCGGGCGCTTGGTCATCATCTCCTCGAAGGTGCGGACCTTCAGGCCGCCCGGATACCCGGAGTGGCGGTAGTACTTCTTGTCGGTCCGCTTGTCCCCGGTCACGACGATCTTCTCGGCGTTGATCACGACGACGAAGTCGCCCGTGTCGATGTGGGGCGTGTACTCCGGCTTGCGCTTGCCGCGCAAGGCGTCAGCGATCTGGGTGGCGAGTCGACCGAGCGTCTGCCCGGTCGCGTCGACGACGAGCCAGTTGCGCTCGCGGTCGGTGGGCTTGGCGACGTAGGTCTTCATGGCGTGGCTTTCTGAGCGCGCGTAACCCTGCGGGGTTCTGAGGGGCGGACACGCCCCCCTACGCGAGTGCGACAGCATAGAACGTTGCGTGCGGAGGGCCTTGAACGCCGCCGTGGAAACCCTCTGGCGAGGCGGCGAGGAGCCGCCGGACCCCTATGTATTGTCCAGCGCCATCGCCGAGTTCGCGTGCTCGCACGCGGAGCGGGGGAACCGATGGACGCCGTCAGGCGTCCGTGGGGCGAGTCCGGGCCTGCTGGCCCGGTAGCGCGCTGTGTGTGCGCGCGAGCCCGACAGCTAACCCCGTAGGCGGTTCCACCAACCGATGAGGAACCTCCGGGCATATGCCGCGGCGTGCGCCGCCGCGGGAGCGGGCGTCATGGCGCCCGCGTCGCCGGCCGCCACGCCGAGCGGCGGCTCCTACGCGTCCGCGCCCGCGGTCGTGCAGGCGGTCGCGTGCCGCGCCGAGTGCGTCGACGAGGACACGGTCAAGGCCGGAAGCACCCTGCGCCTCAGCGGCCAGGGCATGCACCGGGTCCGCTCGGTGATCTTCCTCGGCGGCCCAGGCGACGCCGACGACAAGCTGGTGCCCGCGCTGCGCTGGGCCAAGACGATCGCCGACGTGAAGGTCCCCGAGGGCGCGGCGTCCGGCCGCGTCCGTGCGCGCAACGGCGACGGCGCGCTCGCGAGGCCGAGCCGGGACGTC
>CADCWC010000098.1 GCA_902806305.1 uncultured Thermoleophilia bacterium
GGCGCGCAGCTCGGCATCCTCGTCGACCTCAGCCATCTCAACGAGGCGGGCTTCTGGGACGTCGCCCGCCTGGATCCCGGCCCGCTCGTCGCCAGCCACTCGGGCGTGCACGCGATCTGCCCGACCTCCCGCAACCTCACCGGCGCGCAGCTCGACGCGATCGGCCGCTCCGGCGGGGTGGTCGGGATCGTCTTCGCGGTCGCCTTCCTGCGCCCGGACTTCGCCGACGACCCCGACACGCCGCTGGAGCTCATCGTCGACCACGCCCGCCACGTGCGCGACCGGATCGGCCCGGAGCACGTCGCCCTCGGGTCCGACTTCGACGGAGCGACGATCCCCACGGCCCTCGGGGACGCCGCCGGGCTGCCGCGCCTGCTCGACGCCTTCCGCGCCGGCGGCTTCACCGCCGACGAGGTCGAGGCGCTCGCGTGGCGCAACTGGCGCCGCGTCCTGGCGGCGTGGTGGCGGCACTGAGGCGGCCGCCCGGGCAGCGATGAGTCGGCCGGGCCTCACCGGTCTACAGCCCAGCAGGACCACTGGACCACCGAGACAAGGAGCACCCCGATGCAGATCATCCTCAGCGACTTCATGAGCCTGGACGGCGTCGTGCAGGCGCCCGGCGGGCCCGACGAGGACACCGAGGGCGGCTTCGCCCACGGCGGCTGGTCGATGCGGTACTTCGATCCCGAGGCGATGGGCCCCGCCCTGGACGGCGTGATGGAGCGGACGGACGCGCTGCTGTTCGGCCGGCGCACGTGGCAGGGGATGGCCGCCGCGTGGCCCGGGCGCGCCGGGGACCCGTTCGCCGACCGCATGAACGCGATCCCCAAGTACGTCGCCTCGCGCACCCTCGGGGAGGAGGACCTGACGTGGTCGGGCTCCACCCTGCTCGCCCCCGACGACGCGATCGGCGCGGTCCGCGAGCTGCGCGCCCGCGAGGGCCGGGGGCTGCAGGTGTGGGGCAGCGCGTCGCTGGCCGCCCAGCTCATCGAGCACGACCTCGTCGACGAGTACGTGCTGATGATCGAGCCGATCCTGCTCGGCGGCGGCAAGCGGATCTTCCCCGAGACGGGCCAGGCCCGGCCGCTCGAGCTCGTGTCCACCACGACCGCGAGCAGCGGCGTCCTGATCTGCTCCTTCCGGCGGGCGCGCGACTGATCCGGCCGGCGGCTTACGATCGGAGCGATCCCCGACCCGAGGAGTCTCCGATGGCAGCAGGTGGCGTGACGGCAGACGGGCGGGCCCGCGTGCTCGCCGATGGCAACGAGATCCCGCTGCTGGGCTTCGGGGTGTGGCAGGTTCCCGACGGGCGCGAGTGCACGGACGCCGTGCGCTCCGCGCTCGCGGCGGGCTACCGCCACATCGACACCGCGCAGGCCTACGGCAACGAGGAGAGCGTGGGCCGCGCCCTGCGCGACAGCGGCCTGCCGCGCGAGGACGTCTTCATCACGACCAAGTTCCACCCCGGCCGCAAGGACCCCGAGGCGGAGGCGCAGCGCAGCCTGGAGCGGCTCGGGGTGGAGTACGTGGACCTCTACATCGTCCACTGGCCGCAGGGCGGCGCGACGTGGGCGTGGGACGGGATGCAGCGCGCCCACGAGCGGAGGTACGCGCGCTCCATCGGCGTGTCGAACTTCAGCGTGTCGGAGCTGGACGAGGTGCGCGCGGCAGCCGACACGGCGCCCGCCGTCAACCAGGTGCAGTTCAGCCCGTTCGCCTACCGGCGCGGGCTCCTGGACGCCTGCGAGGAGCGGGGAGTCGTGATCGAGGCCTACAGCCCGCTCGGCACCGGCCGCCATCTCGGCGACCGCGCGGTCGGAGCGATCGCCGCCCGCGTCGGGCGCACCCCGGCGCAGGTCCTCATCCGCTGGTGCGTGCAGCGCGACCTCGTCGTGCTCCCCAAGTCGACCCACCGCGAGCGGATCGAGGAGAACGCCCAGGTCTTCGACTTCACGCTCGCGGAGGACGACGTGGCGGCGCTCGACGCGCTCGACCGGACCGGGGGAGCCGACCGCGCGCTCGAACGCACGTGGTGGTGAGGCCCATGGCCTACGACGAGGATCTCGCCCGGCGCATCCGGGAGCTGGTCGGCGGCGCCGCGGACGTCACCGAGCGGCGGATGTTCGGCGGCCTGGCGTTCCTGGCCGGCGGCAGCCTGGCCGTCGCGGCGAGCGGGAAGGGCGGGCTCATGGTGCGCGTGGAGCCCGCGGAGACCGACGCCCTCCTCGCCGAGCCGGGTGTCGGCGTGTTCGAGATGCGCGGGCGCCCGCTCGACGGCTGGGTGCGCGTCGACGCCGACGCCGTGAGGACCACGGCGCAGCTGGAGGCCTGGGTGCAGCGCGGCGTCGGCTACGCGCGCTCGCTGCCGCCGAAGGGGTGAGACGGGGACGGCGGGTATCAGCCCGGCCCGGGCGGCCCTCTGTGGGATGCGGGCGCTCGCCGAGCGCCCCTCGACCGCCAAGGAGGCGCCCTCATGGCTCCCGTCCAGCTCAAGCTCCGCAAGCGGAGCCTGTTCGTCGGGTCGTTCACGCCGCTGCGGGTCGAGATCGACCCCGCCAGCGGCCTGACCATCGATGACCTCGAGTTCCGGCTGCCCTCCGGCCTGGCGGGCGGGATGGTCTCGCTGGCCCGCGGCCCGAAGTTCGATCCCGCCCGTCCCGTGCTCATGCTCCTGGCCGGACACGAGCCCGGAACGCACGTCGTCCAGGCCGTC
>CADCWC010000099.1 GCA_902806305.1 uncultured Thermoleophilia bacterium
CCGGCCGGCGTGCTCGGCGACCAGGTCGGCGGGCGACCCGACCGCCACGGCGCGGCCCTCGGCCATGATCGTCACCGAATCGGCCAGGCGCTCGGCCTCGTCGATGTAGTGCGTGCTCATGAGCACCGTGGTCCCCTCCCGCCGGAGCATGTCGATGAGCGCCCACAGCTCCTGGCGGACCTGCGGGTCCAGCCCGACGGTCGGCTCGTCCATGAGCACGAGCCGCGGGCGGTGCAGGAGCGCGCGGGCGATGAGCAGCCGCCGGCGCATGCCGCCGGAGAGCTTGTCCGCGCGGGTGTCCGCGCGCTCGGTGAGCGTCGCGATCTCCAGCGCGCGCTGGACCGCGGCGCGGCGCTCGGCAGCCGGGACGCGGTACAGGCGGGCGAAGATCCGCAGGTTGTCGCGCACGGACAGCGTCGTGTCGAGGTTGTCGAGCTGCGGCACGACCCCCATCTCCGCGCGCGCCATCTTGCTGTCCTGCGGCAGGACGTGGCCGAGGACCTCCAGGTGGCCCTCGTCGGCCACCGCCTGCGCGGTCAGGAGCTTCATGGTGGTGGACTTGCCGGCCCCGTTGGGCCCGAGCAGGCCGACGCAGGAGCCCTCGGGGACCTCGAGGTCGAGCCCGGCGACGGCGGTGATCGCGCCGTAGCGCTTGACGACGCCCGACAGGGAGATGGCGAGGGCGCGCGGGGACGGCATATGAGACAGCTTGCCGCACGCCGATCAGCGGCTGTCCACGAACAGCGTCTGCTGTCCCGCCCCGATCGGCCCCCGCTCGTCGTGCAGCGTGGACGCCGCCCACCCGATCCCGGTGGTCTCGGCGACGGTGCGGGCGTCGAGCATCACCCACTCCGTGGCCGGATCCCGGACGAGCGTCACCGTGAGGTCGACGTTGGTGAACAGGTGCGTGCGGAAGTCCAGGACCCGCGAGACGCCGTTGCCGAAGTCCGCGGCCGCGGCCGCGCGCGCGACGGGGTGCAGCGGCTCGCCGCCGACGAGCGGCCGGGCCAGGCGGAACCAGGCCTGCGCCGGGCCCTCGCCGAAGTCCCCGCCGCCCGCGAAGCGGATGTCCATGGCCGTGCGCTGGAAGGCCCGGGGGTCGTCGCCCGGCGGGACGGGGAACTCCGCCGCGACGCTGTCCGCGGGTCCTCCCGCGGGCGGCGGGGCGTCGAAGCGGCTGGCCTGCGGCACGGCGACGTCGCCGCGGCGCAGCAGCGCCGCGCGGACGACGACGAGGGTGCGCCCGTCCTCCCCCGCGAGCTCGCCCTCGGCGAGCTGGAAGCGCCGGCCGGCCTTCGCGATCCGAACCTCCACCCGGAGCGGCGCGAGCGGCACGGGCCCCAGGAAGTCGTAGCCCAGCCGCGCGACCTGCATCTCGGGCGCCAGGTCCTGCACCGCGCCGGCGAGCAGCGCCGCGGGCGCCCCGCCGTGGAGCTGGCCGGGATGCCATGGGCCGCGGGCGTGCCCCGTCGGCACGACCAGCTCGCCCTCGCGGTGGAACACCGGCTCGTCGCTCACCGCAGCTCCCGGCGCAGCACGAGCTTGAGGCCCGACCAGACCGCGTCGATCGCGCAGACCTTGACGTCCACCAGGCCGAGCGGCAGGGCGAGCTCGCGCACGACGTCCTCCGTGACGGTCGTCGGCACCTTCGACGCCCGCTTCGGCCACGCGATCCACGCCATCCCCGCCGGCCGGATCGCCTCCCTGAGCGGCTCGAGCCGCTCCGCGAGGACGTCGCGCTCGGTGACGAAGCAGACGACGAGGTCCAGGTGGCCGTCGAGCCCGTCGCGCAGCTCGACCTCGCCCGGCAGCTCGCCGAGCGTCGAGGCGAAGTCGGCGGGCGCGTCGAGCCAGGTCGCGGTCATCCCCGGCTCGAGGCCGAGCTTGTGGGGAAGCGGAGTGCCGGAGTAGCCGGCGGGGGAGCTGTCGGGACGCCGACCCATCGGGGGCGCCGGATCCTATGGCCGCCGTGGAGTGTCTACATTTCCGCGGCAATCCGGCGCAACGGGAGCCGGCGCGCGGTGGCGCGCCGCAGGGTGGCTTCCAGGACGCCCGTCTGCGGAGAGGGAGGGACACGTGGCTGCACCGACCGTTCACGACCAGCAGGTCCGTGAGGAGCTCGAGCGCCGTCTGGCGCTCATCGAGGACCCGGCGTACGAGGATCCCGCGCGGGCGGACCTGCCGGCGCGGGACATCTGGCTCGTCCTGGCGCTCGTCGTGGTGATCTGCATCGTCGCCTACGCGTGGGGATATTGAGATGAGCCGCACGACCGAGCGCGTCGAGGAGTCCGTCGAGCGCGAGGGGACGTTCGGCATCCTGCCCGTCCTGCGTCAGGAGCGGGTCTGGAGCTTCGCCGACTTCAGCTGGGTCAACATCGGCCTGGCGATCGCCACCTGGGCGTTTCTCACGGGCGGCGCCACCGCCGCGTTCGTCGGGGCCGAGGCCGGCATCGCGGCGATGATCATCGGCAACGCGATCGGCATCGCCATCGTCTGCCTGGCCACGTGCGTGCCGTCCGGCAAGTACGGCGTCGAGCAGTACACGATCATGCGCAGCATGCTGGGTCGCAACACGACCCGCGCGATCGTCTTCACCTTCCTGCTGGCCGTCGAGATGGGCTGGACGGCCGTCCTGTCGATCATGTTCGCCCGGGCGACCTCGAACGTCTCGAACGAGGCGCTCGGCACCAGCATCGGGCCGAACAGCCTCGT
>CADCWC010000100.1:0-2209 GCA_902806305.1 uncultured Thermoleophilia bacterium
TGTGCGAGCCCCGCGGCTACCTGGCCGAGGCCGGTGAGCCGCGCCTGCTGCTGGGCGACGGTCTCGTGGATCTCCGCGCGCTCCACCGCGATCCGCGTGACCTTGGCCAGGACGCCGTGGCACGTGGCGAGCATGTCCCAGAACGCGTCCGGGGCGAAGCGCACGAGCGTCGTGTCCTCGATGGTCGTGCCCGTGGTCGGATACGACTCGTCGAGGATGATGATGAGCTCGGCGAAGACCTCGCCCGGACCGAGCGTGACGGCATGGACCTCGCGTCCGCCCACGCGCCGGGTCCAGCGCACACGCCCCTCGAGGATGACCGAGAAGGCGTCGGCCGGGTCGCCCTGCCGCGCGACCACCGTCCGGGCCGGCAGGCGCGCCACCGTGCCGAGGTCCGCCAGCCACGCCAGCCGTTCCTCCGAGAGCGACGCGAAGACGTCCGAGGTGCGCAGCCGGTCGGCGAGCGAGTCCACGCGCACATCATCCCCGGCCGGCGCCCGCCTCCTGCGGCGGGCGGGGCGCGGGCCGAACGGGCTAGCGGACGGCGATGAGCGACTTGCGCAGCCCGAGCACGCGCTCGAACGTGACCTCGGAATCCGGGAAGTAGTGGCGCAACTCGCGCGCGCCGAGCAGGTCCGTGGACAGGACCCCGCCGAGCGCGACCCGCGGGTTGGTCGTCTTGTTGTGGCCGAGCGGCCAGTGCATGGCGACCGCAGCCCTCGTCTCGACCGGCAGGTACTGGAAGCCCGGGAACAGGTAGTGCGGCTCGATCGGGAACCACCGGTTCGGCGTCTGGATCCAGTGATGGTCGCCATGGTCCTCCACCACCTGTGCGAACCTCCTGCGCCGCCACGGGCCGCCCACGTGCTCGATGACGGAGTTGGAGAAGACGAGGTCGAAGTGCTCGTGCCGCAGCGCTGCCGGCGGATCGCAGGCGTCGCCCTCGAGGATCTCGATCCAGTCCTCGGGCGAGTCCTGCGCGAAGAGGTTGAGGAGGGTCAGCCCCTCCGGGCGGACGGGAGCGGCCGCCCACATCTGCCACATCCCGCCCAGGTCGAGCACGCGCATGGACCCGAGGTTCGGGAAGCGCCGAAGGAGCAGGTCCCACCGCCGCGCCCGGGCGCGGGCGCTGAGCGACCTGGGGTCGTACGGGTCGGCCACCGCGTTCGTGACCTGCTGGACCAGCGGGAGGCGCGCCATGTGCGACACGGTATTCCACTAAGAGGTGTCTTCTGGGGTGCGTTCCCGCGTTCCGACGGGGCAGGTTTCCGGCGTGACAGGAGCATCACAGCCGGCTCAGCCACTCGAGCGGGAAGGCCGGATGGGCGAGGGGCCGCACGGCCAGCCGCACGAGCACGAGCGGGTTGTCGTCACCGGCGATGCGGTTCAGGCGGACGGCGTCGCAGGCGCCGCAGCGGTGGACCAGGGCCCACTCACCGTCGTCGCGGACGTGCACCGCGATCGGCTCCATGGCGCCGGAGCAATCGGCGGCACGATCGCCGGGCAGGCCGTCGTCGACGTGCAGGCTCCACAAGCAGTTCGGGCAGTGGTTGCGGTGCCGGGTGCCGGGCGCGGCCATGGGGACGTCGAGCCGGCAGTGGCGGCATCGAAAGCTGTCCGGGATGCGGCGCCCGGCACGCGGGCGCGGGTGGCGCGACAAGGGGACCTCCGAGGAGTGCTGAAGGGACGAAAGACGAAGTCGCGCGAACGGCCCGGGCTCAGCCCGGGCGGCGCGACGTGGCGTGTTCCGTGACAGCACTCATGAAGACCGCCCGAGACGCTATCAGGCCGTCCCCGTGTCGCCCGGCGGCTCCTCCGTCGCGCAGGGGTCGCCGGCGTCGTAGGCGATCATCGCGGGCCGTCGCCGGCGAAGGCGAGCAGGTCGCCCGTCAGGCGCTCGGCGTGCTCGGTGCACAGCGGGAGGCCATGCGGCCCGCCGGGGTAGACGACCAGGCGGGCGTCGGCGATGCCGTCGGCGGTCGGGCGGGCGCAGAGCTCGAGCGGGGCCGACGCGTCGGCGTCGCCGTGGATGACGAGGGTGGGGACGTCGACGGCGGCCAGCTCGTCGCGCTGGTCGGCCTGGCTGAACGTTCGGACGAGCTCGATGGCGGTCCGCAGCGGTGCGCGTGCGGCCAGCGCGACGCCCACGCCGTCATCTCAGGCGACACCGCCTCGGCCGTCGCGACCGCTCGTGGAGCGACCGCAAAAC
>CADCWC010000100.1:2219-2701 GCA_902806305.1 uncultured Thermoleophilia bacterium
GCGATGCCGCCGGCGGTCGGGCGGGCGCACAGCGCGAGCGGGGCCGACGCGTTTGCGTCGCCGTGGATGACGAGGGTGGGGACGTCGACGGCGGCCAGCTCGTCGCGCTGGTCGGCCTGGCTGAACGCGCGGACCGCCAGCCGGCCTAGGAATCCAGCTCGATGGCGGTCCGCAGCCGCGCGCGTGCGGCCAGCGCGACGCCCCACGCCGTCATCTCAGGCGACACCGCCTCGGCCGTCGCGACCGCTCGTGGAGCGACCGCAGCCGCGCCGGTCGATGCCGACGGCACGCAGGCCGGCGTCGGCGGACGCGGTCATCTGGCGCTCCCACATCTCGAGGCCGACCGTCCACCCGTGGGTGAACACGACCGGCGACCGATGCCCCCAGTCCTCGACGTGCAGGCGCGCGCCGTCGGTCGTCGTGAACGACGGGTCCAGCGTGTGCGTGGTCACGGCGACAGCGCCATGCGCCGGCGGGTCGCC
>CADCWC010000101.1 GCA_902806305.1 uncultured Thermoleophilia bacterium
AGCGCCCTGACGACGCCGTGCTCGGCGAGGAGGGCACGGACCGCGCGGGGAGCACGGGACTGACCTGGGTCGTCGACCCGCTCGACGGCACCACGAACTTCCTCTACCGCTATCCGCAGTGGGCGGTCTCCGTGTGCTGCGAGGACGGCGACGGACAGCTCGTCGGCTGCGTCCACGACCCGAACCGCGGCGAGACGTTCAGCGCCCTCGGCGGCGGCGGTGCCGCGCTCGACGGTGTGCCGATCCACGTCTCGACCCTGGGGGAGCTCGACCGGGCGCTGGTCGGCACGGGCTTCAACTACGACCGTGCCGTCCGCGCGGGCCAGGCGGCCGCGCTCGGCACGGTGCTGCCTGCCGTCCGCGACGTGCGCCGGGGCGGCTCGGCGGCGCTCGACCTGGCCTGGACCGCCTGCGGCCGGCTGGACGGCTTCTGGGAGGCCGGCCTGCAGCGCTGGGACTGGGCCGCCGGCGTGCTGCTGGTGCGCGAGGCGGGCGGCGTCGTGACGGCCGGGCCGACCGCCCACGGACCGGTCGGCCACGTCGCCGCGGGCCTGGCGCTCGCCGAGGCCCTGGCCGCGCTCGTCGGCTGACCGGCGCCGACGGTGGACCGCGCGGCGCCTCGGATCCGACGACCGGAGCGGCTAGCATCCCCGGGGCGCGCGTCGTCGTGACGTGCGCGGAACCGGAAAGGAGGCGTCACGTGCCCGCTCGACCCGACACGTCCCCGCACCTCTCCGGCCGCGACGGCCGGTAGAGCGATCCCTCGGTCGTGGCGACGCCACGACCGCACCGAAGCCCTCCGGAGGTTCCATGTCCGACTCCCATGACCGCCCGTCGGCGGTCGACCGCCGACTCCGCGTCACCCGTCTCGACGACCTGGAGCGGATCCAGGCCACCGACGAGGGGCTCTGGCGCCCGATCCGCCGCGCGCTCGGGATCACGGCGTTCGGCGTCAACGCCTACACCGCCCCCCGCGCCGGCGAGCCGGTGATCGAGCGACACGACGAGACCGGCACGGGCTCCGGCCACCACGAGGAGCTCTACCTCGTCGTGACGGGACACGCGCGGTTCCGGGTCGGCGACGAGGACGTCGACGCGCCGCGCGGGACGCTCGTCTTCGTCCCCGACCCGGCCGTGACCCGCGAGGCCCGGGCCGAGGCGGACGACACCACCGTCGTCGTGATCGGCGGTCGGCCGGGCGCGGCCCTGCCGGTGGCGCCCTTCGAGTACTGGTTCGCCGCCCAGGCGCCGTACCACGCGGGCGACTACCGCCGGGCGATCGAGATCGTCGAGGAGGGGCTGCAGGCCTGGCCGGGACACGGCACGATGCACTACCAGCTCGCCTGCTTCCACGCCCTCGACGGCAACCGCGACGCGGCCGTGGCGCACCTGACCCGCGCCTTCGCCGCGGACGACCGGACGCGGGAGTGGGCGGCGGACGACACGGACCTGGACTCGATCCGGGACGCGATCCCGGCCTGACCGGCGCAGGTACCGACGCGTCGCCCGGCTCAGACCCGATCGAGGAACGTCAGCACGCGCTCCCGCATCGTGGCGGCTGCGACGGCGTCGTGCTCTGGCAGATCGGGGTCGGCGAACAGGTGGCCGCTGCCGGGGTAGAGGTGGAGCTCCGCATCGCGCGCAGCGGCGACGAGGCCGCGGGCCACGTCCACCTCGAACCACGGGTCGTCCACCATGCCGTGCACGGCGAGCGGGACGGCGGACGGCCAGGGCGTCCCGAACGCCTCGGCGGGCAGGGCGCCGTGCATCAGCACCGCGGCCCGCGCGCCCGGGCGGGTCTGGGCGAGCAGCTGGGCAGGCGCGGCGCCGAGCGAGAAGCCCGCGTAGACGAGGCCGGCCGGCAGCTCCTCGACGGCGGCGGCCGCCCGCTGGGCGATCTCGGGGATGCCGAGCGCGTCCCGCTTCGCGGTGCCGGGCTCGAGGTCGTCGAAGACCTCGCCGTCGTAGAGGTCCGGGACGTGGACCGTGTGACCGGCGGCGCGGAGACCGTCGGCGAAGCGGTGGACGCCGGGACGCACACCGAGGGCGGAGTGGAAGAGGACGATGTCAGCCATGTTGTACAGTGTACAGTTTTAGATGGACGGTGTACAGTTGGTGCGTGGCACGGTCGGTCGGTGAGCGCGCAGGCCTCTCCCGCGAGCAGGTGCTCGGGGCAGCGCTCGCCGTGCTCCGCAGCGACGGACTGGCCGCCGTCTCGATGCGGCGCGTGGCCGACGCGCTCGGTGTGGCGCCGAACGCCCTCTACAGCCACGTGCCCGACAAGTCGGCGCTCGTGGACGGGGTGCTCGACCTCGTGCTCGGCGAGATCGACGTCCCGGCGCGCGGAGGCTGGCGCACGCGGGTGGAGGCCGTGCTCGCCGACACCCGGCGCGTGCTGCTCCGGTACCCCGACCTCGTGCCGCTCGTGCTCGGGCGGCAGAGCGTCGGACCGAACGCGCTGCGGCTCGGCGAGACGCTGCTCGAGCAGCTGCACCGGGCGGGCCTCGGGGAGGAGCGCGCCGTGCCCGCGCTGCAGCTCCTCCTCGTCCACACGATCGGTGCGACCGCCTTCGAGGTCCCGCGCCTCCGCGACCCGGACCCGGAGGCACGCGCCGCCCGGGCTCAGGCGGCGTCGGCGGGCGTCGACCCGGTCACGTACCCGAGGACGGCCGAGATCGGAAGAGCACA
>CADCWC010000102.1 GCA_902806305.1 uncultured Thermoleophilia bacterium
GCGCTTGGCTGCCGCGTCCGGCTTCCTGAGCACCTTCCTGGCGTTGGCGGCCGCCTCACAGGGGCGGGCGCAGACGCCGCGCTTGACGGTGATCGGCGCGGGCGCCGGCGTGTCCTGCGCCGAATGGGTGGCGGACGGCCGCGCCGAGGAGAGCGCCAGGTTGCGGGCGCGCCACGAGCTCGACGCACTGTTCGACGCGGTCGCGATCTCCGACGAGGTCGGCGCCGCCAAGCCCGATCGGCGCCCGTTCGACGCCGTCCTCGAGCGCCTCGGCATCTCTCCCGACGACGCCGGGCGCGTCGTCATGGTCGGCAACCGGCTCGAGCGCGACGTCCGGGGCGCCGGCGGCGTCGGGATGATCAGCGTCTGGATCGACTGGTCGCCGCGCTACCCGAAGGCTCCCGCGGACCCGGCCGAGGTGCCCGACCACGTCATCCACCAGCCGCTCGAGCTGCTGGACGTCCTCGACCGGCTCGAACGGGCGTGATCCACGGCCTTCAGCGAACGGCGTGACCTTCAGCGCCTTCGACAAGCGATCCGCCAAGCGGTCGGCTCGCCGATGCGCATCCCGGTTGGCGACCTTCGGGGCGGCCGCCGTGCTCGCCGCGTGCGCGGGCGGCGACGAGGAGACGACGCCTCAGGCCGAGGGAACCCGGATCTCCGACGCCGGCCCGCAGCACGTGCACGGACTCGGGATCAACCCCGCCGACGACAGCCTCTTGATCGCCACCCACAGCGGCCTCTGGCGAGCGCCCGCCGATCAACGCAAGGCGGAGCGCGTCGCAGACGTCCGCCACGACCTCATGGGCTTCACCGTCGTCGGCCCGGATCGCTTCCTCGCTTCCGGGCATCCGGACGCTCGCACGGACCTCCCACCGCAGCTGGGCCTGCAGCGCTCGATCGACGGCGGGCGTTCCTGGGATGCGATCTCGCTGCTCGGCGAGGCCGACCTCCACGTGCTGCGCGCCGCGGGTGAACGCGTCTACGGCGTGGACTCCGGCACCGGCGCCTTCCTGACCAGCGCGGACGGCGGCCAGGCCTGGCAGCAGCGGACGCCACCGGCGCCGGTGTTCGACCTCGCCATCGATCCAGACGACGCCGACGCCGTGGTGGCGGCCACCGAGCGAGGGTTGTTCGGATCCACGGACACCGGGAGGACCTGGCGACCGCTGGGCGACACGACCGGCCTGCTGGCCTGGCCCGCCGACCACCGCTTCTTCCTCGTCGAAGGCGACGGGCAGGTCTCGCGCTCGAGCGACGCTGGGCGGACGTTCGAGCGCACAGGTCGGATCGGTGGTCTGCCGGAGGCCTTCGCCGCGAACGGCGAGCGCGAGCTCTATGCCGCCTTGCACGGCGGTGAGGTGCTGATGTCCGCCGACGGCGGGGCCAACTGGCGCACCCGCTCGACTCCGTAGAAGCGAAGCGCGCAGCCCATCTTCGAGCGGCGCGTTGAGCCGTCGAGGACGGTCGCTGCCACGGCCATTACGGGACTTGCACTCGCTCTGGCGCGCTGCTACGGTGCGACCTATATACCCCCCAGGGGTAAGGTCCGGAAGGAGAGACCATGGCTCATGCGATTCACGCCGACCAACACGATCACGGCACCTCCGCCGATGGCAGCGGCCACGAGCAACACCACCATGAGCTGCCGACCTCAGGGCGCGCCCTCACCAGCGTCGCGGTCTCGGCCACCCTGCACTGCCTGACGGGGTGCGCCATCGGCGAGATACTCGGAATGGCCATCGGCACGGCTCTGGGGTTCTCGGAGTGGGGCACCGTCGCGCTCGCCGTCACCCTCGCCTTCCTCTTCGGCTACGGCCTGACGAGCCTGCCGCTGCTGCGCGCCGGCTTCGCTGTCTCCGCGGTCATCCCGATCGCGCTGGCCAGCGACACGTTCTCCATCGCCGTCATGGAACTCATCGACAACGCGATCATGCTCGGCATTCCCGGGGCGATGGAATCCGGGCTCGACTCGTGGCTGTTCTGGGGCGCGCTGTCGTTCGCGCTCGCGATCGCCTTCGTCGTCGCACTGCCCGTGAACCGCTGGTTGATCGCGCGCGGCAAGGGACACGCGGCGGTCCACCGCACCGGCATCCACGGCGGACCGCCGCCGAAGCTGGTCGGAACGATACTCGCGGTCGCCTTCCTCTTCGGAAGCGTGGTGCTGCTGGCCGAGGTCTTCGGCTCCGGCGAAACGACTCCCGGTGACGATCGCGGGTCCCACGCCGCAATCTCGCGCTCGATTGCGCTCGTCTGAGCGAGCCGCCCCGGCGTGCGTCGCCGCCGGGGCCGCTACCCGCGGCGCATGAGCCGCGCGACGGCGGCCATAAGCTCCTCGGTCATGTCCACCTGCTCCTTACCGCTCGCCCCCGCCACGCAATGGCGCGCGTGTTCATCGAGCAGGCCGAGCGCGACCTTGTCGAGCGCCGCCTGGACCGCGCTGATCTGCGTGAGGACGTCGATGCAGTAGCGGTCCTCGTCGACCATCCCCTGGAGGCCGCGGACCTGGCCCTCCACCCGCCGGAGGCGCTTGAGGAGCTGCTCCTTGGTGGCGGAATACCCGGGTGGCATGGTGGTCGTCGGCTCGTTACCCATGGGGGGTATGGTAGCCGACGCGCGGCGCGGCGTCCGGTCCTGCGGGCGGAAGGGCCCGGCGAGCCGACGCGCGAGCGTCCGGGCCGACT
>CADCWC010000103.1 GCA_902806305.1 uncultured Thermoleophilia bacterium
GGCCTGGGGGCGGTGCTCTCCACGCGCCTGTGGCTCGTGCCGGCCGCGGCGCTCGCCGTGGGCTGGCTCCGCCTGCCGGTCGGCGGCGACGTCGACGCGCCGAAGCTGCTCCTGCCGCTGTACGCGGTCATCGCGACCGGCCTCGCCGCCCTGCTCGTCCGGACCTGGCGCGGTCCCCCTGCGCCGCAGCGCCTGGGTCGGCTGGGCTGGGCGCTCGCGGCCTACGTCGCCCTGGCGGCGGCCAGCCTCGGCTGGACGGCCGACCTCGACGGCGGCGCGGTCGACCTCGTCGCGTTCTACCTGCCCTTCGGCGCCTTGGCCGCGATCGTCGGGACCGTCGGTCTCCGTCGTGACCTCGTGCCGCCGCTCGCCGTCGGACAGCTCGCGCTGGCGACCGCCTTCGCGCTCTTCGCGCTCTGGCAGTGGCGCTCGGAGGAGCTGCTCTGGAACCGGAAGGTCGAGGTGGCGAACGTCTTCAACCCGTTCTTCCGGGTCAACTCGGCGTTCTACGACCCGAGCATGTTCGGACGCTTCCAGGTCCTCGCGCTGCTCACCCTGGTCGGCCTGCTGGCCCTGGTCCGGCCGAGCCGGGCGCTGCTCGCGAGCGCGCTGCTCGCCGTGCCGATCTTCGCCGGGCTCTACCTGACGTACTCGCAGTCGAGCTACGTGTCCCTCGTGGCGGGGCTGCTCGCCCTGGCCGCGGCCGTCTGGCGGCGCCCCGCGGCGCTCGCCATCGGCGGGCTGGCGGCGCTCGCCGTGGTGGGCGCCCTGGCGCTGCCCTCGACCCGGGCGGCCCTCGACGCCAACCTGAACCGGGTCACGTCCGGCCGCTCGGGGCTCGTCGAGCGCGGCCTGGAAGCGTGGCGCGACCATCCCGTGGCCGGCGTCGGGCTCGGCGGGTTCGGCGAGGCCACCGGGCGGACGCCCGGCCAGCAGGCCCGGTTCGCGTCGCACACCGCACCCGTCTCGACGGCCGCCGAGCTCGGGTCGGCGGGGCTGCTCGCGCTCGCCGGCGTGGTGCTGGCCGTGACCGCGGCCGCCCGCCGTCCGGCGGCTCCCGGGCGACGAGCGCTGCGCCTCGTGCTCGGGGTGGAGCTCGTCGCCGTCGCGGTCCACGCGCTCTTCTACAACGCGCTCTTCGAGGACCCCTACGCGTGGGTGCTCGCGTCGCTCGTCGTCCTCTACTCGGACGCCCGCGACGCGACCTCGGCGGAGGTGGGCGGACCGGCGGACCCCTCCGGGTAGACTGGCGCGCCATGGCTCTGACCGGCAAGCGCATCCTCTTGACCGGCGGCGCCGGCTTCATCGGCACGACGATCGCGGCGCGGCTCGTCGAGGACAACGAGATCGTCCTCTTCGACAACCTGACGAACAACGCGATGCAGGCCACGGAGCTCGCCCAGCACCCGAACGTCACGTTCGTCCAGGGCGACATCCTCGACGCCGAGGCCGTGCGCGTCGCCTCGCGCGGCGCCAACGTCATCGTCCACATGGCGGCCATCGCCGGCGTCGACTCGGTGCTCAGGAGCCCCGTGCGCACGATGCGGGTCAACCTGCTCGGCACCGCCAACGTGGTCGAGGCGGCCAACGAGAACCTCGCCACGCTCGAGCGCTTCCTCGACTTCTCGACCAGCGAGGTCTTCGGCCGGCACGCCTACAAGGTCGAGGAGACGCACGAGACGAGCGGCGGCTCGGTCGGCGAGGCGCGCTGGACCTACGCCGTCTCGAAGCTCGCGGGCGAGTACCTCTCCCACGCCTACTTCGACGAGTTCAAGCTGCCCGCGGCGGTCATCCGCCCCTTCAACATCTACGGCCCGAACCAGGTCGGCGCGGGCGCGATCCACCACTTCGCGGTGCGGGCCCTGCGCGGTGAGGACCTGATCATCCACGGCGACGGGTCGCAGATCCGGGCCTGGTGCTTCATCGACGACATCGTCTCGGCGGTGCTCCTGATCCTCGAGCGGCCGGAGGCCGTCGGGCAGGCCTTCAACGTCGGCAACCCGCGCAGCGTCTGCACGACGTACGACCTCGCCAAGCGCATCGTCCGGGCGGCGGGCTCCGACTCCCGGCTCGTGCACCGGCCGCTGCACTACTCGGACGTCGAGATCCGCATCCCCGAGATCGCCAAGTCGCGCGAGCTGCTCGGCTGGGAGCCGCTCGTCGACCTGGTCGACGGCCTCGAGCGCACCGTCAGCTGGTACCGCGAGCAGCTGGCGGTCCCCGCGTGACGGACGAGCCGGTGCGGCTCGCCCGCCCGGCGCTCGGCCAGGTCGAGCTCGACGCCGTGGGGCGGGTCTTCGCCAGCCGGCAGCTGACCCTCGGGAGCGCGCTGCGCGAGCTCGAGGAGCGGCTCGCCCACATCTGCAGGACCCCGGAGGCCGTTGGCTGCTCGAACGGCACCGCGGCGCTGCACCTGGCGCTGCTGGCGGTCGGCGTCGGCCCCGGGGACGAGGTCGTGGTCCCGGCCTACACGTTCCCGGCCACCGCGAACGCGGTGATCCTCTGCGGCGCGCGACCCGTGTTCTGCGACCTCGCGCCCGGTCTCGACGTGACGGACCGGTCGCGGATCGAGGCGGTGCTCTCGAACCGGACGCGGGCCGTGATGGTCGTGCACCTGTTCGGGTACCCGATGGACCTCCGCGGCGTGCGGGCGCTCTGCGCGGAGCGCGGCCTGCCGCTGA
>CADCWC010000104.1 GCA_902806305.1 uncultured Thermoleophilia bacterium
CAATCGCCTACGTCGGGGAGCAGGGCGGGGCGGCGCCGGGCGGCTCGTCGACCGGCGAGTCCGCCGCCGACGCCGCGCCGGAGGAGGCAGCCGCGGAGCCGCCCGCGACGGACGTCGCGGCGGCCACCGACGGCTCATCCGACGTCGGTGCGGCCGCGTCGGGGTCGACGGCCGCGGCCGGACCGGCGCTCCCGGGAGCAGACCAGGCCGCGACGGGGGCCCGACCCGCCGCTCCCCCGGCCGGCGAGGACGGCCCGTCGGCGCCGACCGAGGGACGGAACGGCCGGACCGGCGCCTTGCGCGTGAGCCCGATCGCGCGGCGCATGGCCGACGACGCCGGCATCGACCTGCGCACGTTCGCAGGGCGGGGCAGCGGGCCGGACGGACGGATCGTCAAGGCGGACGTCGAGCGGATGCTGGCCGAGGCGACTCGCGGCGCGGCCGAGCCGGCGCAGCAGGACGCGCCCGCCGGGACGCCCGCCGCCGCAGGGGTCACGGAGGGCGAGCTCGTCCAACCCTCGGGCATGCTCCGCACCGTCGCGCGGCGGATGGCCGAGTCGAAGGCGACGGTCCCGCACTTCTACCTGCAGGACGAGATCGACATGGGCCGGGCCATGGATCTGCGCCGGGAGCTCAACGCCGGGCTGGCCGACGCGGGCGAGAAGATCAGCCTCAACGACCTGGTCGTCCGCGCGGTGGCGCGGGCGCTCGTCGAGCACCCGCAGTTCCACCGCTCGTGGACCGACGAGGGCCTGCTCTACCACCCGCACGCGAACGTGGGCATCGCGGTGGCCTTGGACGATGGGCTCGTCGTCCCCGTGCTGCGCCATGCCGACGAGAAGAGCGTGCGCCAGATCTCGGCCGAGACCCGCGACCTGGCCGGCCGGGCGCGCGAGCGCAAGCTCAAGCAGGCCGACATCGAGGGCGGCACGTTCACCGTGTCGAACCTCGGCATGTTCGGCATCCCGAACTTCGGCGCGATCATCAACCCGCCCGAGCCCGGCATCCTGGCCGTCGGCAACGCGGTCCAGCGCGCCGTCGTGGTGGACGGCGAGATCGTGGCGCGTCCGATCATGGGCGTGACGCTGTCCGTCGACCACCGCGCCTCGTCGGGTGCCGACGGCGCGCGGTTCCTGCAGACGGTCAAGCGCTACCTCGAGAGCGGCGTCCTGCTCCTGGCATGAGGCCGGACGCGGGCGGAGGCGGAGGCGGCGGGGCCATGATCGGTCGACCGTCGCCATGGGTCCCGACGCCTCTCCACGTGGGCCGCCTGCCGATCGCGGCCGAGCGCCTGGCGCCGACGGGCGTGCTCGGGACCGGGCCGGTCGCAATGCCGGTGCGGGCCCTGCTGCTTCGGCGCGGCAGGCGCACCGTGCTCGTCGACGCCGGCCCGGGAGAGCTGGTCCGTCACTGGCCCGGCGGGGACGACCTGCTCGGACCCGCGCTCGCCGCCGCCGAGGCGGACGGGTCGGACGTCGACCTCGTCGTCCTCACGCACCTCGACTTCGACCACGTCGGCGGGACGCTCGCCACGGTGGGCGGACGGCCGCGGCCCGCCTTCCCGCGCGCCCGGGTCGTGGCGCTGGGCGACGGCGTCCGAGCCGCCCGCGGGGCGTCGCCGAGCACACCGCTCGACCTGGGCCCCGAGGCCGTCGCGGCGCTCGACGCGGCCGACGTCCTCGAGGAGCTCGCCGACGGCGACGAGCCGGCGCCGGGGCTCCACGTGCGGGCGCTGCCCGGGCACCGGCCGGGCCACGCGGGCCTGGACGTCGAGACGGGCGACGGCCGCCTCGTGCACGTCGGCGACCTCTTCCACCACGAGCTGCACGTGGCCCATCCGGACTGGCACGACGCCTTCGACTCCGACCCGGCCACGGCCCGGCGCACCCGCTCCGCCGTCATGCGCGAGCTGGCGACCGGCGGGCATCCGTGCGTGGGCGGCCACCTCCCGGGCGACGTCCCTGGCCGCATCGTCGCGGCGGACGGCGGATTCGCGTGGCGCCCGACCGACCCGGGAACGCGGTAGGATCCGCGGCCATGCAGCTGACGGAGCTCATGAACACGTCGATCGTCAGCATCTCGCCGGAGGCGACGATCGCCGAGGCCGCGCGCCGCATGGCCGAGGCCGAGACAGGCGCCTCGGTGGTCATGGAGGCCGAGCAGCTCGTCGGCGTCATCTCCGAGCGCGACATCCTGCGCCACGTCGGCGCCGGCCGGCCGACGGACGACCTCGTCCGGGACCGGATGACGCGCCACGTCCAGACCGCCTCGACCTCGACCGATCTCGCCGAGGCGATGGCGGTGATGGTCGACGGGCGCTTCCGCCACCTCCCGATCGTCGACGAGGGCCGGGTGGTGGGCCTCATCTCGATGCGCGACCTCATGGCCTGGACGGCCCTGCGCCTCCGGCAGGGGCCGCTCGACGGCTCCGACGTCGATCCGGCCGAGCTGCTCGCCACCATCCACCGGATGCGCACCGGCGCGGCGTGATCCCGCCGCCGCAGGCCGGGGCGGCGATCGAGTACACCGTGGTGGAGGTCGAGGCGGCCGATCCCGACCGTCTGGCGCGCTTCCACGCCGAGACCCTCGGCCTGCCGGTCCGCCGCGCGGACGACGGCTGGGCGGTGACGATCGGGTCGACGAGCCTACGCCTGCGGCGGGCGGCGCCCGCGTCCG
>CADCWC010000105.1 GCA_902806305.1 uncultured Thermoleophilia bacterium
ATTCGAGGTGGCGGACGTCGAGGCGGCGCTGCGCGCGCTGCTCGACGAGCTCGGCCTGAAGCCGAAGACCGCCTTCACGCCCGTCCGCGTCGCCCTCTGCGGGCGGACGGTGGCCCCGGGGCTCTTCGAGTCGGCCGCGCTGCTCGGCCGCGAGGAGACGCTCGGGCGGCTCCGCGCGGCGCGCGCCCGGCTGCACGACAGTCCCGTCCCCGCGACGCCTGCCGGCCGCTGAAAACGGTGTGGCTACCACCACCAGCGGCCCTCAGGCCCTCTGCCAGGATGGATCGGTGCCCTTGATCTCGTCGCGCTCCACGCCTGCGAACCCCTCGGGTCGTGCCGCCATGACCGTGTTGATCGTCGACGACCACCCGAGCTTCCGCGCCACGGCGCGCACCCTGCTCGAGCTCGAGGGCTACCGCGTGATCGGCGAGGCGGTCGACGGCGCCTCCGCGGTCGAGGAGGCGCACCGCCTGCGGCCCGAGCTCGTGCTGCTCGACGTGCAGCTGCCCGACACGGACGGGTTCGCGGTCGCCGAGCAGCTGCTCGGGGAGGAGCCGGTCCCGGCCGTGATCCTGACCTCGAGCCGCGACGCCGCCGACTTCGGGCCGCTCGTGGCCCAGAGCGGCGCGCGCGGGTTCGTGCCCAAGTCGGAGCTCTCCGGCGCGGCGCTCGCGGCGCTCCTCTAGGGAGCCGGGGGTGCGGCCCGCGATCGGCCTGCTCGTCCTGGCGCTCGGCAAGCTCGTCGGCGTCGGCGTGGCGACGGTCATGCTGCGCGAGGAGCGGATCGACAACGTGTGGCTCCACGTCGCGATCGTGCTCACCGTCGGCTGGGCGTTCGTCGACATCGGCCTGCTGGCCTGGCGGCGGCGACCCGAGAACCGGACCGGCGCCCTCATGGTTCTCGTCGGCTTCTCGTGGTTCCTCGGCCCGCTCGCGTTCAGCGACGTCACGCCCCTCGCGGTCGTCGGGCTGAGCCTGGGCTGGATCCACGCGGCCCTGTTCCTGCACCTGCTGCTGGCCTATCCGCGCGGGCGCCTCAACTCGCGCCCGGCCCGGATCCTGGTCGGCGTGGCCTGGTTCGACGTGACCGTCGTGCAGGTCGCCCGCCTGATGGTCTCGCCGCCCTCCGAGCTCGACCCGACCTGGGTGGAGAACCACCTCTCCGTGTGGGAGTCCGAGCGCACCGAGACGGTGCTGCAGGTGGTGCAGGACGGCGGTGGCGTCGTGATGATCGCGATGATGGTGGGGTTGCTCGTGACCCGCTGGCGCCGCGCCACGCCGCCCGGGCGCCGGGTGCTCGCGGCCGTGCTGCCCGCCGGGATCCTGGCCGCCACGCTGCTCGCCGTCTCGATCCTGCTGCAGCTGACCGGTTCGGGCACGCTGCGCGCCGCGACCGACGTGGCCGGCGAGACGGCGTTCGCGGCGGTGCCGCTCATGTTCCTGGCCGGGATGGTGCGGAGCCAGGCGCGTCGGTCCGGCTCCGTCGGCGGCCTGGTGGTCGAGCTCGGGACCCGCCACGGCGACGTCGACCTGCGCGCGGCGCTGCGCCGCGCGCTGCGCGACGAGACGCTCGAGATCGTGTACTGCCGCGCCGACGGGCGAGGCTACGTCGACGCCCAGGGGCGGGCGGTCGACCCGTCGGACCTGCCGCGCGGCCGCGCCGCGACGGAGGTGGCCCGCGGCGGACAGACCGTGGCCGCCCTCGTCCACGACAGCGCCCTGCGCGACGATCCGAGCCTCGTCGACGCGGTCAGCGCCGCCGCGGGGCTCGCGCTCGAGAACGAGCGGCTGCAGGCCGAGCTCCGCGCCCGCCTCGACGAGCTGCGCGCGTCACGGGCCCGGATCGTGGAGGCGGGCGATGCGGAGCGCCGCCGCCTCGAGCGGAACCTCCACGACGGGGCCCAGCAACGGCTCGTGGTCCTGTCGCTCGGCGTCCGGATGGCCCGCAACCGGCTGGAGGCCGATCCGGCCGGCGCCGGCGCCCTGCTCGAGGACGCCGGGGCGCAGCTCGAGCTGGCCCTCGAGGAGCTCCGCGAGCTCGCGCGGGGCATCCATCCCGCCGTCCTGACCGACCGCGGACTCGGTCCGGCGCTCGAGTCGCTGGTCGGTCGCTCACCCGTCCCGGTGGCGCTCGAGCGCCTCCCGGCGACCCGCCTGCCGGCGAGTGCGGAGGTCGCCGCATACTTCGTCGTCGCAGAGGCACTGACGAACGTGGTCAAATACGCGTCGGCTTCGAAGGTGACGGTGGATGTGAGCGAGCAGGACGGCAACGTGGTGGTGGAGATCGTCGACGACGGCGTCGGCGGCGCGGACCCGCGGGCGGGCTCGGGCCTCCGTGGCCTGGCCGACCGTGTCGAGGCGCTGGACGGGCTCCTGCACGTCACGAGCCGCCCCGGCGAGGGCACCACGGTCCGGGCGGTGATTCCGTGCGGGTCGTGATCGGCGGCGACGGCGTGCTGCTGCGCGCCGGCGTCGCCCGTCTGCTCGAGGACGCCGGCTTCGAGGTCGTGGGGCAGGCGGGCGACGCCGAGGACCTGGTCCGCAAGGTCCGCATGCACCGGCCCGACGTGGCGCTGGTCGACATCCGCATGCCGCCCACGCACACCGACGAGGGCCTGCGCGCGGCCAAGCAGATCCGGGCCTCCTACCCGGAGGTCGGCGTGCTCGTGCT